>DUHF01000262.1 GCA_013331015.1 Methanoregula sp. | reverse complement strand
GCTACGACCTATAATTACGGGGAGACCGGACTCTTCGTCGAGGTTTTTTCCCTTACCCAGACGGGTTCACTGGTGACGGGGTCCTATAGCAGCGGTGACGAATGCGAAGGTACGGTCAACGCGACCGCAGGTGAAATCCCGTTCACCGGTAACTGCTATGGCACGATCAACGGCACCGCAGACGGAAACCGGCTTAACGGCATGTGGGTCGACACCGATAAGACCGGGACCTATACGGGATGGTTCACCTTTGAGTTGTCAGAGAACGGTCGGTCGTTCCGGGGCTTCTGGGTAGACGAACCTGAAGGTGTCGAAGCCCTGAAAAATACCACCCAGTTCTGGAATGGCGTGAAAGTATAATCTTTTGGGAAGATTATCGGATCGGCTATCAGCCATAACGACTTTTTTCCTGGGTCTCAGAATTTCTTTTGCAGGTACCGGAAGAATGGCTCCCCATGATCCCGCTGAAACTTGGGGGCTGGCCGGCTCTCGCGTCAAGGAGGCAGCCCTGGTCGGTGAGCGGAGGGCGTTTGGCAATTGCGAGGAACAGGAACGGGCCTGACTCTGGCTGGTGCCAGCATTTTCCACGCACGGAGAGATCGCAAGGAGGGCTTTTGGGAGGTACGTGGAACCAAAAGCTGCTCAGCTCTCCACAACCGGAAGGCAGGCCGCAGGCGAACAACCGGATGGATTTCATCGTATTCCGATCACAGTCCCATCGGCAGGGTGATGAGGCGCTCAGGAAGGTGTGTGGTCGTATCGATTTCCTGCTGGCCGGGCAGGTCGCCTGCAGTAAAGGTTGTCCAGGGTTGCGTAGGGAACGAGGGGAGGTAACCGTCCAGGTACCGGTACTGGGGGTGCTTTTTGAGGAACAAAACCGCATCGAACGGCAGGCCAGAAGAGGAGCCCCAGCGGGCGGTCAGGGTCATGTTCGCTGCCATGGCAGAGTCCATCACCTTGCCATCCGTGGCCCCGGATGCCCTGAACGGGGAACCCTGCGGTTTGGGATCGAGATCGCAGCGCCCTTCGATCGTCCTGCATGAGGGCTGCTCCCGTTCAAGCCAGACATCGTAATGATCGGAGAGGATCTCCTTGGCACGGTCCGGGGTGAGCCGGCCCTTGTTCTCCTCCATCAGGTCGGTGAGCCGGACCAGGCGGGCTGCCACGGAACCGCGGATATCGGTTCCCGAGAGGCCGCTGGTCTCGAGGTTGCGGATCCGGGGATCTTCGACATAGTTGGCGCCGATAAAGTACCCATCTTTTGTCTTGTTCACGGAAGAGAACTTAAGTCCCTGCTCAAACCGCATGATCTCGCCGGTCTTTCTATCCCCCACCAGCCAGCTGTTGGCATAACCCGCACTGCTGTTCTGCTGCATGATGCCAACGAACGTGTCGAGATCGCCGGCATACTGGGCGGCTTTCCGGGCCCGGGCGAACGCCGGTGTCTCGTTGGTCTTATACTGGGTGAAGCCCCCGATGGAGGTCTCGGTGATCATCAGACCGCCACTGGTCACGAGATAATCGGAATTACTGTCGATATGGCCGGGTATGCTCTGCATGAGGATACGGTTGCCCTTCTCCGGCACGATATCGTGAATGAGGTTGCAGAATCGTTCGTCTTCGAAGGCTGACCAGGTATTATGGGCGACAACGATCTTCCCGCCGTCCGTCCAGGAACCGGTGGCAATGAAGGCGCTGCAGTGTTCATGGTCAACGAGGTTGTCATATTCGTTGCTCTGGACGGTCGGCCACCAGTAGTCCACGAGTTCCATCTCCGCGTTTAAGGCAAGCACTTCCTGCCAGGTGACCGGCGTTCCCGCGGCAGTTGCACCTTCGGCTATTCCCCGGATCTCTTCCCGGTATTCGGGATCGATATGTCCGGTGAACATCAGCTCAGACTGGTTGACGAAGAACTCCCAGGGCATCCCGGTATCCTGGTAGGTCAGGTACTGCATCGCGTCCTGCTGCTGCCGGATCTCCGGGGCAAGCAGATAGCCATGCTGGTATCCGCGCTCGTACGGAGCGCCTTCTGTGTGGAGATACACCCATCCGTTGACATCGAACCGGTAGCCTTTCCCGTCCGGGGATTTCAGGACGGAATTGTCCTGTGGAGCAGGGACCGCCTGGACTGCAGTTACGAGAAGAAGAAGAGCCAACCCAAGAAGTATGGCTTTGGCGACTGATGATGACCTGAACCCCTTATGCTTCATGGATGTCTGTGCATTGCTTGGTCAGGGTAAGGGATAAGAGTAATTACCCGGGCGGGGTATGGGGGTGCCGGGTCTCGCGGGAAGGGACAGGTGGGAGCCGTTGATCGCGGGGGGCTTGACAGCCCCGGCACCGCAGGGATGATGAGGGTGTTGTTTGCGATATGGAGATCTTTGGTCCCTCCATGAGATCGGGCATCATGGTAACCATTTTTTCCCCGGGATTGCACCTCCCGTTTTTTCCCGGATAATCCCCGCCCAATCGCCGATCCAATCCCAAAACCCGCAGCGCAGAGCCAGCCATTTCACAAAAAACCCAAAGGTTCAGTCACGGCTAAGCCATTACACGACGGATACTGGTATGTCAAAGGGGCCCCGGAGACAGCGAAGAATCCTCAGGGATTCATCTCGTCCACCGGGTTCTGTGGAACCCGCCGGACAAAAAAGCAAAAAACCAGAAACAGAGTTGAGAAAAAACATGGCAGACTTTATCCAGAAGACAACCGTCAAGACCGCACAGAGAACACTCGCAGCCCAGATCGAGGATGTGGCAGCGTTCGATGCCATCGTCGCATCGGTGCTGACCACAAACCCGTTCGGCTGCGTGGGGTACATAACCGCCGGTGTCACCCACCCGGCCGTTGAGAAGACCAGGGAGGGCTACGTGACCAAAATCGTGTACCAGGACACGGAGGCAAAGACCGTGGGGAACGACTCCTCGAAGTTCGACACCATCGCCGGGTTCACCGCCGGGGCCGCAGCACTCCTCGGAAGCACCGCGCTGGCCCAAGCCCACGGGGGCACGGGCATCCGGGACTATGGCAACGAGACCTACTCGGCCACCCTGAAGTGCCACGACCCCAACGGGGAGCTGTACTTTGTCACGTTCTCCCGCGAGAGCGTCAGCCTTACCTCGTACTCGGACGACGCCATCCGGACAAAGGTCGAGACCTGGGCGGACACCGTCCCGGCGCTGGCGTAACCGGAGGATGAAGATATGGAGAATGAACTCATCATCACCGGCGCATTCCTCGGAGCCGGCCTCATCGCCTACGTCATCGTCCCCGGGCTCCTCGTGATGTGGGACCGGGTCCTCGACCACATGGGAGGAAAACGGTAAAGAACAACCAGGCCGGGAAAAGACCCCGCCCCAATTTTTTTATGGTGGGGCAGGTGCCTCACCGCTATAAAAAGGAAGTTCCCCGATCATTCCCGGATCAATTCACCGGGGTATCACTTCCGGCCCGGAAGGGCCGGGCCTGTTACCGGTGTGCCGGCCGGCCCCTTCACTCTCCGCCAGTACCCTTCCGGCACGGTCATCTCGAACCGGGCGCCTCTCCCCGGCTCACCGCACTCGATGATGGAAATCCCGGTGATATCCAGGATCTCCCGGACAAGGGTCAGGCCAAACCCGGTATTCTTCCCATACCCCCGGCCAAAGATCCGCTCCTTCTCTTCAGCAGGGATACCATCGCCGTCATCTTCACAAACCACGACATGCCTGCCCCCGCGTTCCTCAACAGAGAACCGGATAGTCGTGACCTTCCCCCCGTGCCGGACCGCGTTTTCGATCAGGTTGCTGAAGGCCCGAACGAGGAGGGGATCGGCACACACTTCAGAACCTGTCAAAAGATCGTTTTTAAATGTGACCTGTTTGGTCAAAAGATGCATTGCTGCCGTATCTGCGAGAGTGCGGCAGTCCTGCCACACCGGGGCATTGACGCCGATCTGCTCGTATTCCCGGGTGAACCGGATCATGGTTGCTATCCGGTCGCTGGCATCCTGGATCCGGGCTGACTTTTTTCTGGCTTCAGGGGTGTGGACCTCTTCGTGCAACAACCCAAGGAAACCGTTCAGGATCAGGATCTGGTTGTTGATATCGTGCCTGGTGATGGACGAGAGGAGGGAGAGTTTTTTATTGGATTGCCGGAGTGCATTTTCGGCCTGTTTGCGCTCGGTGATATCCTCAAAAACACAGTAGGTCTGCCGGAACGAACCGTCAGGGTTATGCGCTACCCTTCCGGTATACAGGGCAAAAATCTCGCTCCGGTCCTTTTTTTGCAGCCGGAACTCCACGTTGCTGACAGATCCGGTCTCCAGGTATGTTTTGAAAATTTCCAGGGCATTTTTCCGGCTGTCGGGTACGAGAAAGTCGCTAAACGAGCGCCCGATCACTTCCTGGTGGGTATACCCGAGCATCTCCAGCCACTTTGGGCTCACCTCAAGAAGCCTGCCTTCCTCGTCGAGCGACTGGTACGGGACCGGGATCTCGGAGAAGAGACGCCAGAATCGCTCCTCGCTCTCACGGATTGCTGCTTCTGCCTCCTTCTGCCGGGTGATATCGCTTATCGCGATCCGGATCCCCGTGACGGCTTCGCGTTCCTGCATGCGGATACAGTCGAGCCGGGCAGGAAACGCAGAGCCGTTGCTGTGCAGGAGGTCAAGGTCAAAGTTTTCCTTCTCGCCGGTCCTGAGCACGTTTAAGAAATGCCGGTCCCAGGTATCGAGATCCTTCTGCGCGATAAATTTCCGGAACCGGGCATGGATGAGCCGGCGGCGCACGATGCCGAGGAGGAGTGCGCCGGTAAGGTTCGCCTCCTCGATGAGCCCCTTGTCGCTGAGCGTGAGATACCCGACCGGTGAAAAATCATAGAGGTTATGATACTTGTCCCGCGACTCCTCCAGCGCGAGATATGCCCGCCTGAGTTCTTCTGCCTGCATCTCGAGTTCGATCTGGTGCACCTGCAGTTCGTGGATGACCTGTTCCGGGGCCTGGCCGGCGAGGTCAGGGGGACTCTTTCCGGAACGCGTGAGCTG
>DUHF01000009.1 GCA_013331015.1 Methanoregula sp. | reverse complement strand
GACTCTTTTGAAATAGCATGTGACCCATACTAAGATACTCAGAAAAGCGAGTGCGGCAAATATGCACTATCAATATAGAGGAAATTTCAGGTTTCCCGTTTTTCTGACAGTACCTTGTAGAGTTGACGGTGCCTGATCGGGTGAAGAGTTCACTCTTCTATCAGGGATTGATCTCTCCGTAACACTTATTACCCCAACCTTACCATATAATAAAGCACCATTCATGGAGCAGTGGATCATCCGCTGCGAGTGTCTGTAGTAAGATGCGAGATTCCTCTGTTGAGGTAGCCAAGCCTGGTNNTCAAATCCCTCCCTCAGCGCTCAAAAGAGAAAATCTCACACAACGAGGGGATTGGATGGCTCAGGAAGAAGACATTAAGTATTTCGTAAGGGTTGGTACCACCGATCTCGATGGAACCAAGTCAGTGAGAGTAGCCCTCACCGGCATCAAGGGTGTTGGCAGGCATACCTCATCGGTTTTAACCCGCATGGCAAACGTGGACGAGTATGCACTGCTCGGCCGCATTGACGATGCGTCGGTTGACCGGCTCCGCGTTGCTGTTGAACAATATGCATCGAAGATCCCATCATGGATGGCAAACCGCCCCAAGGATGTGTACACCGGCGAGACCAAGCACCTGCTCGGCCCCGACGTAGCACTCACCAAGGACGAGGATGTCAACCTCATGAGAAAGATCCGCTGCTACCGTGGTATCCGGCATGAGACCGGACAGAAATGCCGTGGCCAGCGCACCAAGTCCACCGGCAGAACCGGTTCGACCGTCGGTGTCAAGAGGAAATCTGCAGGAGGTAGCTAACCATGGGATACCCAGGTAAGAACCACAAGTCCTACCAGACCCCCAAGCGCCCGTTCGAGAAGACCCGGATCGAGGCCGAGACCCGTCTCGTCATCGAATACGGTCTCCGGAACAAGCGCGAGGTCTGGAAGGCCCAGAGCATGCTGCGGAAGTACCGCACGGCAGCCCGTGCCCTGCTGGCACTTGGATCGAACCCTGCCCACAAGGCACAGTACGACAACAAGAAGGAAGAGCTCATCAGTCACCTCCAGCGTGCAGGTCTTCTCGGGCCCAACGCAGGTATCGATGAGGTCCTCTCGCTCAAGGTCCAGGCCCAGTTCGAACGCCGGCTCCAGACGATTGTCTACCGCCGGGGTCTCGCACGGTCGCCGAAGCAGGCACGCCAGCTCATCACCCACGGGCACATTGCCATCAATGGCAGGCGCACTACGATCCCCAGCTACCGGGTAACCCGGATTGAGGAATCGCAGATCTCCTACTATGGCACGTCCCCGTTCCTTTCCGACTCCCACGCCGAGAAGTCGCGGATCACCAAGGCTGCAGGAGTGAGATAATATGGCAGCAAACGACAAGGAAAAGTGGGGTATCGCCCATATCTTTGCGTCCTTCAACAACACCATCATCACCGTTACGGACCTCTCCGGAGCAGAGACCGTGACAAAAAGCAGCGGTGGCATGGTCGTCAAGCAGGACCGGAACGAGAGTTCTCCTTATGCGGCAATGCAGATGGCATCCAATG
This sequence comes from Methanoregula sp., assembly GCA_013331015.1. Taxonomy (GTDB): domain Archaea; phylum Halobacteriota; class Methanomicrobia; order Methanomicrobiales; family Methanospirillaceae; genus Methanoregula; species Methanoregula sp11803u. The sequence continues at coordinate 2,924 of DUHF01000009.1, read as the reverse complement.
TTGCCCAGTCTGCCCGTGAGAAGGGTATCGTCGGTGTCCACGTCAAGGTCCGCGCCCCCGGTCGGGGAAAACAGCGCAGCCCCGGACCCGGCGCACAGGCAGCCATCCGTGCACTTGCCCGTGCCGGCATGCGCATCGGCCGTATCGAGGATGTAACACCGATTCCCCATGACTCGTGCCGGACCAAGGGCGGCAGGAGAGGAAGGAGAGTCTGATGGAGATTGAATTCGCCAGTCTGGACGACTCCCTCGCACGATTCACCCTTTCGGGAGCGAGCACCGCGTTTGCCAACGCCATGCGGCGGGCAATGATCGGTGAGGTACCAACTCTTGCAATCGAGGATGTGCGCATCTATGACAACACGAGCGCACTCTTCGACGAGATGCTGGCCCACCGTCTCGGGCTCATTCCCATCAAGACCGATTTAGCTACTTACACGACCCAGGACAAATGTTCGTGCGGCGGGGCAGGATGCCCGGGCTGTACGTCGACCTACACCCTCAGCGTTGAGGGCCCCAAGACGGTGACGTCAAGCGACCTCATCCCGCAGGACCCAAACGCTGCACCGGTGTACGACAACATCCCCATCGTGAAACTCACGAAAGGGCAGAAACTGGTCATCGAAGCCCGCGCCATCCTCAACACGGGACGGGCGCACGCAAAATGGCAGCCTACGCTGGTATGCGGGTACAAGAACTACCCCGTCATCACCGTGAGCGATGCCTGCGACGCCTGCGGCAACTGCGTTGACGAGTGCCCCCGTGACATTCTCGAAGTCAAGGGAAAGAAAGTCGGAGTAATAAACGGCAAACTCCCCGACTGCTCGCTGTGCCGGCTCTGTGAAAGGGCCTGCCTTGCAAGCGGTATCGGGGACGAGCCGGCAGTCAAAATATCCGCTGAGAAAGACCGCTTCATTTTCGTGGTCGAGAGCGACGGGTCCCTGCCGGCAAGAGAGATCATGAATCGTGCGCTTACGTATATACGGGAGCAGGCAGACGAGCTGGAGAAACAGCTTGGCGAATTATCAGGGGATGACAGGAAATGACAAGAATTGTAGAGAAGACGAACCCCCGTCTTACCACCCTCATCTCGCTCTTAAAAAACAAGTCGCGTGAGAATGAGGCCAAGATCTGGCGCGAGATTGCAAACAGGCTGGAGACCCCGAACAGGAACTATGCGGAGGTCAACCTGTCCAAGATCAACCGCTATGCCCAGAACGGTGAGATCATCATCGTTCCCGGAAAAGTCCTGGGCAGCGGTGTGCTGGAGCAGTCCGTGAAGATTGCGGCGCTGAACTTTTCAGCATCAGCATCGAGCAAGATCAGGGACGCAAAAGGGCAGTGCATGACGATCGAACAGCTCATCAACGACAACCCGAAAGGCAGCGGTGTCCGGATCCTGAGGTGAAGAAGACATGGTTACAGTAATCAACGGTGACGGCATGCTCCTCGGAAGGCTCGCAAGCATTGTTGCAAAGCGCGGTCTTGACGGCGAAGAGATTGCCATTGTCAATGCAGAGAAGGCGATCATCTCCGGCAGCCGTGCCCGCGTGCTCGCCAACTACCGGCACAAGCGGGAACGCGGCGCCAGTGGATCCCACTGGGGACCGTTTGTCCCGCGCAGACCTGATCACCTCATGAAGCGGACCATCCGCGGCATGCTCCCGTACAAGCGCCCCCGCGGCGCTGAAGCGATGAAGCGCATCAAGTGTTACGTCGGCATTCCGGTAGACTTTGTCGGCAAAGAGATGGAGATGCCCGAAGAGGCGAACATGACCCGCTTGAACAACCCGAACCACGTCACGCTCGGTGCAGTGTGCACGTTCCTCGGAGCAAAGTTCTAAGGAGGCTTGTCACATGGTAAAGATCATCAACACAAGCGGAAAACGCAAGACGGCAATCGCACGGGCGACCTTGAAGGCAGGAAAAGGCGTGATCCGGGTCAACTCGGTTCCCCTTGAGACCTACGGGAACATCACGACCCGGATGAAGATCTCCGAGCCGCTCCTCCTTGTCCCGAACGCAGTCAACGGCATCGATGTCACTATCGATGTTGCCGGTGGCGGCGTCATGGGTCAGGCAGAGGCAGTCCGGACCGCGCTCGCCCGCGGCATCGTCAAGTGGCACAACGATCCCCAGATGAAGGACGTTTACCTGGCTTACGACAGAACGCTGCTGGTCAATGACTCCCGGCAGAAGGAAGCCAAGAAACCGCACGGCTCTGGTGCACGCGCGAAGTTCCAAAAGTCTTATCGTTAAGATAACAGATATGATGAGAGGTTAAATGATACCCGTACGATGTTTCACCTGCGGAAAACCAATTTCCACGGCGTGGGAAGAATATAAGGCACGACGGGAGAAAGGCGAGGATCCCAAAAAGATCCTTACCGATCTTAATATTTCCCGGTACTGTTGCAGGCGCATGCTCCTGACTCACAAAGAGATCATAGACGAGCTCAACCCGTACCAGTAAGACTGAATTGATGACCGAGGGGTCGTAGGGTAGCCTGGACCATCCTATTGCGTTCGGGACGCAGTGACCTGAGTTCGAATCTCAGCGACCCCATTTATTAAAAATTAAGAAATTCTGAGGACACAGGAATGCAGACGCAGGTTTACACCCGGTACGAACGGGCAAGAATTATTGGAGCAAGGGCTCTGCAGATATCAATGGGTGCTCCGTTACTCATCACCACGCCGAAGATCGATCCTTTGGAGATCGCCATCGAGGAATTCAACAACAACACCATCCCCATTACCGTAAAGAGGAAGTAGATACAAAATGACGACAATTGAGGTTATTGAGCTTCGGAAGATCCTCGACAGCAGGGGCAATGCCACTGTCGAGGCCGAAATCCATACTTCAAGCGGGTTTGGGAGGTCTGCTGCCCCGGGCGGTGCCAGCACCGGGTCGCTTGAGGCCAA
>DUHF01000149.1 GCA_013331015.1 Methanoregula sp. | reverse complement strand
AGGATGAGCGGGATGGCAGCAAGGATGAACGAGACATAGGCGCCATGCGGGATCTTGAGCAGGGTTGCAATAAAGAAGAAGAAATCGATGATGATGAGCCCGAAGCAGCAGAGCAGTTTGACCACATCGCCTTTTTTTATGAAGATGAGCGCCATCATGATGGCGGAGATCATCATCGCCCCGGACACGGCTAGGCCGTACGCTGCGGACAGGTTTTCAGAGGTCTGGAACTCGAACATGACCACCAGGACGGCGGCAAGCAGCATCCAGTTCACGGCATCGATGTAGATCTGGGAGCGCATCTCGGGCGAGGTGTAATCGATCTTCATTTTCGGGAAGATCCGGATTGCCATGCCCTGGTACACGATCGAGAACATGCCGGAGATCATGGCCTGCGACGCGATGACGGTGGCGCAGATGGAGAGGATGAGGAAGGGTACTAACATATGCGGGCTGATGTGGTTGATCATCGAGAAGAGGACGTTATGGGTGTTGTCGGTCATCAGGACGTAGGCACCCTGGCCGAAGTAATTGAGGATCAGGGCAGGGAAGACCACCATCCAGCCCTTGATGATGGGCTCCCGGCCAAGGTGACCCATGTCCGCGTACAGCGCTTCGCCCCCCGTGATACAGAGGATGACTGCCGACATGACAACGAGCGACTCCCAGCCACTGTCGATGATGAACTGGAGGGCAAACGTCGGGCTTAAGGCATAGAGCACCTGCGGGGCGCTGATGATCGAAAATGCCCCGGTTACGGCAAGGGCCCCAAACCAGACGGTCATCACCGGGCCAAATGCCCAGGCCACCCGGTCGCTGCCGCGTTTCTGGAAGAGGAAGAGCCCGATGGCTATCAGCGCGGCAATAAAAAGGATGGTGATCTGGCCCGTGCCCTCAAGCCCCGGGATCAGGTGGATACCCTCGACTGCCGAGAGGATACTGATGGCCGGGGTGATGATCCCGTCCCCGATAAAGAGCGCGATCCCGAGGATGGTGAGGATCGAGGCGCCCGATGCAATGAACCCGGGGGTCAGGTGGGAATCGAGGATGTTCTTTAAAACGATGATGCCGCCCTCCCCCTTGTCGGAGAGGGACATGGCTAGCCAGATGTACTGGAAGGAGATGACGATAAAGAGCGTCCAGGTGATCAGGGAGAGGAGCCCGAAGATGTTCTGGACCGTGGGCAGCATGAAGAGCAGGATGGCTCCGACCGTATAGATGGGGCTGGTTCCGATATCCCCAAAGACCAGGCCAAGAGATTTGATGATCTGCTGTCTGCCATTGCTGTTGCCATTGGCATTCACGTAGGAAAAATCTGATCGGAAAAGGGGTAAACCTTTGGATTCGCTCCGATGAAAATCCTGGCCGATCGCAGGAGGCGGCAGATGCCATTCTCGTAATAATCCCTGTCGAGATGAGTAGTATCCAAAAAAACACAGGAGAGTGCATGGCTGCATCGGCCCGGTCACCCTTGTTTTGTCAAAGCAGTCCGATTCTATGCGCCATTTTGCGTAAATTACACCAAAATCGGGTTATCAGGATAATGAAACCTGCGAATACATCAAATAGTATAAGTGGAAAGAGAGCAAAGGAGATTATATAAATTGTCCTGTTGATGGCCCGGTGCCTCAATAGAATGGAGATTATTATGCGTAAATACGTGAGGCACCCTGATGCATTATCCGAGATTGGGGCCGGGATCCTGATCGTGATTCTCGTGGTAGCGCTTGCTGCTATCACCTACATTGCCATCTTTGGCTCCATCAATCCCGATTCGTTCAAGAAGTCGACCTATGTGGCGGGCACTGCGGCAGCAATCGAGGTCCCGCTTGCCGGCAAACCCCAGATCATGACCTACCTGCCAAAGGCCGGTGACCCGTTCCATTATGCCGGCCAGAGCAATGCCGCTGCCGGCTCAAACGTAACCCTGAAACTGATCAGCCCCGAAGGGCAGATCCTGTACCCGAACATGACCGCCATCTCGGGTAACCCCTATGGCAAGACACTCTTCATCTACCCGAAAGTGTCGGCATCGGCAACCCAGTGCGACTATCTCGTATCTGACACAATGCCAACGGGCACCTACCGCCCGCTCGTGGTCGGGTGCTGGACCCTGCAGATGATCGATACAGATCTCCCGCTGCTGATCGATTCGTACAACGTCAAAATCGACCATGGCAGGGTATCCCTGCCTTCAGCCTGCGGCTTTATCGGCTCTTCAAGCGAGACCTTTTACCGGAGCGACTGCTCGGCGCTCACCCAGACCGTGAACGGCCCGATGACCGCGTGCAGCGACAGCCCCGGCAACATGCCATGCTCCACCTTCAACCGGAGCACGTCGGTCTCCATCCCAAACGACCCCTCGCTCTCGTTCACGGGCAACAACCTTGCCCTCTCGGTCTGGATCAAACCCATCCGGGCGTCGTCAAGCACCTCGGACACGACCAACTGGTACACGATGATGGGGAAAGGCCAGATCTCGGGCGGTGTCGAGACCGACAACTACCAGCTCGTCCAGATCGGCAACAGGATCTACTTCGAGTGGACTGACCCGGCAACGGGACGGCACTATCACGTGATGACCTCATCGACGCCCATCCAGGCCTCGCAGTGGACGCAGGTCACGGTCACGATTACCAACGGGCAGCTGTCCCTCTATACCAACTGCGTGCAGCAGCCGATCAATTACTACCAGAGCAACTACCCGACCGACACGACAACCATCGCACCGGTCAGCGTCAACCTTGGCGTGAACTCCAATAACTTCCTTGTCGGCATGCAGAACTCGGATACCCCGGCAAACCGGTTCTATTTCGATGGCGACATGGCGGGCATCTCGATCTATGACCGCGGTCTGACATCATCTGAAATCGCTGACGCCTGTTCCGGCAACTACATATGCTGAAACGAAAAAAACAGCAGGACAACCGGAGGGGTCCTTCCCCTCTTTCCTGTGCCTGACGCCCAAGAACCACCGGTCGCAGTTCAGCCCGGCGAACCGGCAAGAAAACACACGCTTATATGGGATATGAGCGCTCATTAGCTTGAGGATAAACTGGCCCCTGTGCCGGTCCCCTTGGGAGGAACGGGACCATGATGCAGATCTATAAAACCAAAAAGGACGTCGAACCGCTGGTCACCGAACTGGTGGATACCGCAGGGGAAAACTGCTGGATTCGCCTTTCCTATCCCAACGAGGCTGAACTGGTCCAGGTGGCAGAGCACCACAAACTCCCGCTGGATTTTCTCAAAGCGGCACTCGATGAGGAGGAACGCCCGCGCCTCGATGTTGAGGACGATGTAGTCCTTATCGTGCTCGATGTCCCGATTGTCACCGAATTCGAGGGTATCCGCACCCTCACCACCCTCCCGCTCGGTATCATCATCACAAGCTCCATCGTGGTGACGGTCTGCAACCGGATGTCGCCCATCCTGGATGATTTTATCGCGGGAAAGGTGCGGCACTTCCATACGGCAAAGAAGACCCGCTTCATCTTCCAGATCTTCCACCGGAATGCCTCGGCATACTTAAACCACCTGCGCCAGATCGAGAAGTCTATTTCCCGGATCGAGGTTGAACTGCACCGGTCAATGAAGAACGAGGAACTCTTCCAGATGATGGAACTGGAAAAGAGCCTGATTTACTTCTCAACCTCGCTCAAGAGCAACGAGGCGGTGCTGGAGCGGATCTTACGAACCAAGCCGCTGAAGATGTACGATGACGATGCCGAGTTCCTGGAAGACGTCATCATCGAGAACAAGCAGGCTATGGAGATGTCGCAGATCTACCTGCACATCTTAAACGGCATGACGCAGGCGTTTGCCACCATCATCTCGAACAACTTAAACATCGTGATGAAGTTCCTCGCATCCATCACGATCATCATCGCTATCCCGACGATGATTGCCAGTTTCTATGGCATGAATGTAGAGGATCTCCCCCTCTCGAACGCCCCGCTCGCCTTCGAGATCATCTTCATGTTCTCGGTGGTTATCTCGGTGCTGCTGGGCATCTTCATGTGGCGGAAGAGATTCTTCTAAGCCCCCGTTTCGTCTTTTTTTATTATTTCTTGTCCGGGCGAGCTCCCCTGCGATGGGAAGCAGACTCTCGCGGAACAATGCCAAAACTCCTCGGATGGCGGAAGAGAACCATTGGTATCAGGAAAAGAACCGGAAAAGGAAAAGAATGGGCCCGCTGAGATTCGAACTCAGGACCTCCGCCATGTCAAGGCGACGTCATNNCCCTCTAAAAGTCTGATGCTCTATAGCATATGTCCTGGTATTATTAAAAATTAGTGTAAGCGATCCCGCATGATCGAATGAATGCAAACACTTCATATTCTTACACAATACTACACTACAACCAGACAGAGCATTTCCCAGGGACCAGGGTGAGGCTCACATGCGTCTTTGGTCATCTGTCTTTAGCGGGATTTATAACGAAAAGACTGCATGACGGAGAATGTGCATACCAGATGAAACATGTACGCATCGTATTCCTCTTTTTCTGCCTCATCCTTGTATCAGGAGCATGGGCAGATACCGGTATGTTCAAGGCTAATCCCGAGAGGAATGGGGACTACAGTGCGGTCATGGGTACTGAATTCTCCAACGGGAAACTCCTCTGGAGTACAAACGTTGGCGCGAACTGGCTTGGGGCTGATGATCCGGTCATATCCAATGGAGTCATCTATATTTCGGGCATTGATGACAAGATGATCTATGCCCTCGGCGCCAAGAACAAAACAGTCCTCTGGACCTATTACCTTGATGAACTGATTTCCTCCCACCTGACGGCGGCTGATGGGAAGGTATTTTTCGGCACTCTTGACGGGAATGTCTATGCCCTGGATGCACGGACCGGGTCCAAGGTATGGGAGGCCGCGACAGACCCCATAACGTATGGCCAGACTACCAAAGCCAGGTCCATCGAGGCCTCCCCTCTCGTTTCCGGCAGTTATGTCTACGCCATGACCAGTTATGGCATCATCTACAAGTTCGATAAAGACAGCGGTGCCCGTGCGGCAAAAATTGATACCGGCAACACCTTTGTCGTAAGCGATGGCGAGATAACAGAGATCTACCATTCCTACACATTTTCCTCACCGGCAATCAGTAACGATGTCCTGTATACCGGCTGCACCAACATTATCCAGATGCACTGGACGTTGGCCGGATACGGCCCCATGATGTATGAATACGTCTGTGCATACACACCATCCGGATCCCTCTTATGGAAGGCGTACAATGGCAATACCTGGCACTTCTCGACCTTTGCCGTTCCCGCGGTCGATGGAGACCGTGTGTATACAAGCGGTTTTGACGGCAATCTATCAGCCTATGATACTGCGTCGGGAACCCGCCTGTGGCGGTTTAATGCAGGGACGTACTGGAGTCTCTCGCCCACGGTTGCCAACGGGACAGTATACACCGGCGCTTACCCTACAACTGTCTACGCACTCGATGCAGCAACCGGCGTACCGGTCTGGTCCTATGACATGCACGCCTACGTAGACAGCTGGGTGACACCTGCATATGCAAACGATGTTGTCTATGTCACGGGCAATTATTACGATTCTATCCACGAAACCCACTGGAGTAATCTCGTGGCACTCAATGCTGCCACGGGTGAAAAACTCTGGAATTATTCAACAGAGACACTCTTGGGATCCCCGGTTCTCTATGACGGGGTTGTGTATGTCAGGTCTCAGGACGGATGGCTTTACGCGCTGGGCAACGCGAGCTATGACCGGATGCCGGTCCCCGATTTCAGCGCGGATGTGACGACCGGTATCGCCCCGCTTGCCGTGAATTTCACCGATCTTTCGAACAGTAAGGAAACCCTGTCCCGGAGGTGGCAGTTCACCGAGACGGACGGATACGACGTCACCGGGCCCGTGCCTGCCAACCCGTCTTTCACCTATAATATCCCCGGGTACTATTATGTGAGTCTCTCGGTGACCAATGCCTCGGGCACCAACACGACGGCCCGGGCTGCCTACATCCATGTCCTGGATGAGCCGTTCTCGTTTGACGGCCCGTATATTACGAAGATCAATATTACCCCAAAGACTCCCACGACCCTGCACAATGCGGGGTTCACTGCAGAGATCGCGGAGGACCCGGACTACGAGATCATCGGCTATGACTGGCAGGTCTCCGATACCGCTACCGGGGCGACCGACTGGCTGAAGAGCGGGAATTCCCGCCAGGTCACGTACCGTCCTGCAGCGGGGCGATATAAAAATAAGGTTGTCCGGTGCACGATGACCTACAGGGAGAAAGCCACGGGCCAGCTCGGCTTTTCGTACGCATCGGAACCGTTCAAGATCTATTTCGAACTCGGCAATGTTACGGCATGGACTGATGATGACCATGACGGTCTGCCCAACTGGTACGAGTACTGGAAGAAGGATGCAACCATAACCGGCATCGAAAACTTCCAGTATACCACGACGCCCGAAGCCGGAGAATACGACCCGAATACTGATCAGCTTTACGTCGGCCCCGAGGCTCCGACAACCTGGATGGCGTTCACCCTCAACACGCCCCTGGGCCCGAAAGACTTCGGCGGGCTTGTCGGGATTAATAATACCGGCGCCACAGTCCTGCACGAGAGCAACCATAAGTGGATTGCGCACCAGTGGAAACCCGGCGGGCAGTTCGTTGGGCTGGCAGATTCCGACCGCGGACTTAACAAGGCAGACGAGAACGACAGCCTTCCGGACACCTACGAGGACACGGTATCCCTGACCTCGAATAACAGCACGGATACCTACAACCTCTCGAAAGTCCTTGCTTCCGGTTATCGCACCTATGGCGACGAGGAGTACATGTGTTACCGTGCTGAACTGAACTACAGCAAGGCCGTTATCGCGGCACGGGACTGGGCGAACCCGGGGCTGCAGTCAGGGCCGGGGGGGGTGGTGAACATTGCAGCCATGGAGGGAATGGCAGGAAGTTCCCAAAGTATAGAATCATCCAAGATAACGCGAGTTCTCCTTGGCAACACCAACGGGGCAGGGGATACCGATACCGCCCGGGATACAAACGGCAATACACTCTACGATTACCTCACCATCGCAACAACCGTCAATTCGCCGCAGGATGGATTGTATACGATTACCGGAACGCTGACCGACACCAGCGGGGATGTCGTGACAGAAACCCGAACGCAGACATTGTCATTGAACGAAGGCAACCAGACGGTCAGCCTGGACTTTAGCGGGAAAGAGATATTCGGCCACGGTGTCAACGGCCCCTATAAGGTGGGTCTCACGTTCTGGGCAGTAAGCCGGGAGTCGTTTGTCATGGAAGACAGGCCGGATTTCCTTGTTACCGACCTCTACTCATTCACGGAGTTCGAAGGCGCTCAGGCGTACCTTTCTGGCAGTTATTCGGATGAAGGGACAGATACCAACGCGGACGGCACCTTTGAGTACCTTACCGTAAGCCGGGACCTCACGGTTACCCGTGCCGGGAATTACCGGCTCGAAGGTTACCTTGAGACCGGCGACAACGAATCTGGCGTTGTATTTGCACAGACTGTGCCGGCCACTTCTCCCGGCACCTCGCGCATCTCGCTGCAGTTCGATGGGAATGCAATTGGGCAGAGCCACAAGAACGGCCCCTATAATGTCACCGCACTGGCACTCTACGACAACGATGAGGAGATCCAGTTCATCCCCTTTGCAGCCACCACTTCGGCATACAATTTCCGAAATTTCATTGCCGCTCCCGTTACCCTGAAAGGGACATTCCGGGACTCTCTGGTCGATACAAATGCCGATGGACTGTACGAGTACCTGGTTGTTGAGGCCGATGTTACAGCGGATACTGCAGGGACGTATATCATCACGGGGGTTCTTTCCGACCAGGATGGCGGAACCGTGGCAACCGCTGCAAACATGACAACACTGGGCATCGGAGATCAAACCGCATCCCTTTACTTTGCTGGAGGGGACATCTACCGGCATGGGGTATCGGGGCCGTACACCCTTGAAAATGCACGGATCTCCGGAACGGATTTCCTTGAATCGGACCAGATTTACAACGGACATACGACTGCAGTGTATGATTACCTCTCCTTTGCCAGACCCCCCGTTCTCGAAGCACGGTTCAGTGCCTTCCCAACGATAGGTGCTCTCCCGCTGGTAGTTGACTTCACCGATAAATCACCCGGTTCACCGAAGACCTGGAACTGGTCTTTCGGTGACGGGAATGTGTCGGCAGATAAAAAGCCGGTCCATGTCTATTCCGCCGATGGCCTGTACACGGTCAACCTGACGGTATCGAACGGGTATGAAACAAACTCGACCGTGATGACCGATTATATCAATGTCACAACTCATCAGGAGCCGCTCATCGCATGGTTTGCAGCAGACAAAATCCGGGGGCCGGTGCCGCTCACGGTCCATTTCACTGATCTTTCCGAAGGGAATCCAAGTACCTGGTACTGGCACTTTGATGATTACGACATCGCTGCCGAACAGAATCCGGTCTATACCTTTGCAACCGAGGGCAACCACACGGTTTATCTCGAGGTTATGCGCAGCATGGGCTACAATGTTTCATCTGTCATGACCATCCAGGTTCTTCCGCCGCAGCCGTTGATCGTCAGTTTCACGGCCAATAAAACATCAGGCACCGTCCCGCTATCCGTTCAGTTTTCGGACACAACGACAGGATCCCCGACAGCATGGAACTGGAGTTTCGGGGATGGCGACCTCTCCACATCAGAAAATCCGACCCACACCTACCAGACTCCGGGCACGTATACGGTATCCCTGCATGTCACGAACGGCAATTCCTATAATTACACCAGCAGAACCGGAGCGGTTGTTGCCAAAGCAGCGGCAAAGCCCGCAATCATATCCACGAACCCCACTGCCGCACTAATAAACCAGACGATCAATTTCACGATAATGGGGACCGGTTTTGACACGGATACCGGTAACACCGGGGTCAATTTCACGACAGGCACAGGAGCAAACACGTTCAGTAACTGCAACATCACGCTTGAGTCGGTGACACCAACGCGAATCACCGGCAGGATGAAGATAGACCCCGATGTATCAACGGGGAAGTGGGATCTCGTTGTCACCACAAAATATGGCGGGCCCTCTGCGGTTAAAGCAGGCGCGATCCTGGTGACGAAGGTGCCGACACCAACAATCACTGCGTTCACTCCGGCTTGGGGAACCAAGAACACGACGGTCGAGTTCACCCTTACCGGCACCAACTTCCAGGCCGGCGAAGGCAAGACAGGGGTGAGGATCCATGAGGATGTTATGGATACGGAACTCGCGGTCAATATCACATCGCTGACTCTGACGAGGATTACCGGGACAGTGAACGTAACAAATGACGCGATGGCAGGATCGTATATCCTTGAAGTTAGGACTGTCGATGGCGGGACCGCGACAAAACCAGCTGCGTTTGCGGTCAGGTATGCCGGCATCCCGACGATTGCAACGTTCAAACCGGACTCCGGATATCGTAATGAGACCGTGACATTCAGCATCACCGGCACGAACTTTGAGCCTCACAATACGGTTGTAGCGTTCAAAAACCAGACCACCGGTGCAACCTTGAACACGACGCACCATAGCGTCGTTACCGGCACCGCAATCACCGGCACCATCCACGTCCCCGCGAATGCCCCGACCGGGTATTACCGGCTTGATCTCACCACAATGGATGGCGGCGTTACCAACCGGCGCAATGCATTCAGGGTGAAGCAGGTCCTGCCGCCAGCCATCTCCTCCATCACCCCGACGACCGGAGCAAAGGGAAGCGTGGTTGCGTTCACAATCCGCGGCGCAAACTTCCAAAGCACTGAAAAGACAACAGTCCAGATCTATGACGTGGTATCCGGCACCTGGCTGTCAACAACCCTGTACCAGGTAACCGATAATACCATCATCGGCAGCATCACGATCCCGAATTCGGCCCCATCAGGCAAATACACCATCGAAGTCCGTACCGCCGATGGCGGGACCGCGAGTAAATACGAGGCGTTCACCGTCAACTACCTTGGCCTTCCGCTCATCGGTTCCATAACGCCAATAACCGGTAAACGCGGAACGAATGTCAACTTCACCCTGAAAGGCAGCAACTTCGTTGACGGTGGCACCATTGTCCGGTTGAGGATCCCGGGTTCCACCATTAACTCAACCGTCCTCACCGCGAACTCGTCCGTGGTGCTCGGCTACTTCCCGATTCCCGCAGGTGCAACCACCGGCTCATACCGGCTGGATGTATTCACGCAGGGAGGCGGGATCGACAACAGACTCAACGGGTTCTCTGTAACGTGAGGATCCGTTTCCGGCTAAACGGATGACAGGGATTACATCTGGATTGGCGAGCACGGGTTTGCATTCCCACAGCATTATGCAGGGGGTGATGCTGATTGCTTACGAGGGAGTGATGGGGGGTATCGTAACGAAGAATATAAGTTCGATTATTTTCTCAAAGGCCGGATTAATGAGTTGATGAAAAAAAGAGTATTCTCAGATCTTCTCGCTCGAAATCCGGGCAAATGTCGCAGTGAAGATACCGGGCATACCGCGGATCTCGTCCATGACGCTCTCGGGCACGTTGTCGTCAACGTTGAGCACCATGATCGCATGCTCGCCGGGGTGGATCCGGCCGACCTGCAT
>DUHF01000070.1 GCA_013331015.1 Methanoregula sp. | reverse complement strand
ATCTTCCCGCGGCGTACAGTTATGCCTACGATGACCACACCTCCACCTATACCTGCAAGAACAAGGATGATGATACCCTGACAGCGTATATTGTAACATTCTGTGGTGCCAGTGAAGGGCCACGCATCACCCTGCCGGGAAGTGACACGCATTCTCATCTCCCGGACATGTCCCCGACACCCCTTCCGACCCCGGTTCCGACCCAGACCCCGGTGCCGGCCCAGACACCGGTACCTCACACACCCTTTAATCCGGAACGATCCGGCGATGTGATCTTCTAAAACAGTTCTTTTTTTTAGGTGCGGGATAACGAGTCGTCTTCCGTACGAGGGCGGGAAAATGATCCCGGGGAAGGTGAACCGGTTCCGTTCTGGGGTTCATAGAATAAAGAACCGGTCGTCTCCCAGGTGCGAAGGCGGGCAGACGAATGCAGCAGACAGGGGTTGTGTGCCGGGATTGGCAAGCTGGTGCACCATACCTTCGTCAATCGTGAAGCAGTCGCCTTTGGTGACCGGGAACTCTTCGCTCCAGACCGTTGTCCCGTTCTCCTGCCGGCCGGTCTTCATGGTTCCGGTGCCCTCAAGGATCTGGTAGATCTCGATCCCGCTCTCGTGATAATGCGGCCGGAGTTTCGTCTGCGGCGCTATCTCCGCAGCAAAGAGCGAGAAGTGTTCATCACCAATAATCCGGGTTATCCGGATCCCGGTCTGTGGATCGAGCGGCGCCTCATGAATGCGCCGGAAGATATTCTGGATGTCCATACCGGGTATGAGCACCAACAGGTTATGAATCTCCCGCGAATCACGGGATTCACCGGCACCAGGGTCGTGTTCCTGTTTCAGCTCTTTGAGGAAGGCAACCAGCACTCCACGCCGTTCGTGGGCAATCTGCCTGCCGGTACTGGTGTACATGCAATCGGCAAGTTTCAGCAGTTTGTCATGGAAATGGGCGACCGCGTCATCGATACCCCCGCCGTGCTCCCCGGCCCGGATGAAGGTGCGTGCTATCCCCACGGCCCCCATGGCATCGAGCTTGTCGGCATCGGAGAGGATCTTTGCCTCCAGCCCTTCGGGTTCCTGATCGGTGCTGAACCGGTGCGAGCGGATCGCAGCGGCAATTGCTGGGATGATTGCGGCATCATACCCGATGGAGCCCAGGAATTCAGCTGCCATCCGGGCCCCTTCCGTCTCGTGCGCGAGCCCCGTCTCCTTCTCACGCGGGCGGGCAATGTCGTGCAAAAGAGCTGCGGGGAGCAGGATCTGCAGATTGGCCTGCTCGCGTTCGCCGATGGTCCGGCACAGGGAGAAGACCCGTTCGGTATGATCCATGCCATGCGATCCTGCCCTGCCAAGTTCCGATCCTGCATACCGGCGGATCTGCCCCAACGGTCCATCCATACAAATACTGTTAGGGATTTTCCGGCCGGGGTAATTAATCCCTCTGCAGACCGGAATAACGGGTGCAGGAAAAATCCCGTCGGGTGCGGTACGCGGGCAGAACCGCAAGGCACACTCCCGTCGTTCTGGAAAACCGGGTCCCCGCGATCTATCGGGCAAAGATAAATGCAATAATTTTTATTCATCAATCCCCTTTATTTTTGAAATGAAACATACCGTTCTCTGCGTGCTCCTGATCATCCTGATGGCCTCTGCCGGGTGCACCTCCTATTTTTCCAACCTCCAGACTCCGCAGAAGACGCTCGATCTCAAAGAGACTGCCATCTTCTCGCAGGAAAAAACCAAGTTTGCCGCAACGGTCAACAGCGTAACGATAAACCAGAAGAGTTCCTTCCCGCGCCAGTTCACCCTGAAGATGACGGTCAAGAATACCGGCACAGAAGCCTTCTCGCTCATCGGGTACCCGCGCCTGGTTGGTGCAGACGGCTCTGAATCCGCGGGCAATAATATCATGTTCGGATCGGTTCACCCGAATGGTTATGCAACCGGCACGAGCACGATCACCATTATGACAGAACAGGAGTATGCGGCGCTTGAGGAGAATGCCGTCCTCAGGGTGAAATACCAGAGCATGAAGCCCCTCCCGTATGAGGGGATCTGGGCGGTGGACTTCTCAAGCCTGTGAGCCGGCCATTTTTTTTAGCCCGGTCCTCTACGGCGGCATCATTGACCGGTTTTTTTTCATGAAACGATCCCTGCCCCGCCGTGCCTCGTTCGGGATCCTGACGCAGGCAGCACGCATTGAATTTTTTTTTTGCTCCAGTGAAAACTCATTTTGCAGAGAGAGGGGTAAAATGCCCCCATCATCACATCTAAGGGATTCCACAGTGCAGAATTTCAACAACGATAGCGATCGGGTTAAAAAAACAAGGGAGGGGTTACACCTCTCCCGATGCCGGACTCCCCGCCGCGGCACGCACCCTCCGGTACCAGATGTGCAGTCCCCCCAGGATGAGCGGGTAGAAGAGATCGATGTACATCACCGCACCGGCATTGTTGGGTGAGAAATCCGCGTGGACAACCAGTTCATACACATGCCCGAGTCCGGCCAATACGGAGAAGATGCCAAACCCGATGATGACCGCAGTCCAGAAATCCTCGCGGAACTTCAGGCAGAGGAGCCCGCAGATCCCCATCGAGAGATCCCACATCCCGACTTCGCGCTGGAACGGGCTCCCCGTGGGCCAGCCGATCGACTCCGCCACCTTGTCGGCGAAGAAGAGGTGGCCGGTTGCGGCATACAGGTAGGAAAGCCCAAACCCGACCGCAAGCTGCCACATAAGAAACGTCCCAATCGCCTCTGCCCGCCCCATCTTCTTCCACCGGATATGGATGAGGGCGATGATCGCGCCGACCAGCGGAAAAAAGACCGGCCAAACCAGTTCAAAGATGCCCATACGTCTTCATTAGCACCAAAGGAATAAAAAACAATTAGCCGTGCAGCACCAGCAGATGCGATTCATTCACCCGTATCTGGCCAGGAATCCAAAAAGAGCGGAGGAGACGCGGGTGTGGACGAAGCCGGCCTGACAGATGTAATCCTGTCTTATGAAGCAGGAGACAATGAAAAAAAGCGTAACAACCGGACGGGATCCGGTCAGAGATAATTATTCTTGCGCAACCAGTCAGCCTGCGGGGGCAGGTACCGGTAGATGATATCGCACTTCTCATCCTGGAAACTCCACGGGACAACGATGATGATAT
>DUHF01000067.1:2786-4378 GCA_013331015.1 Methanoregula sp. | reverse complement strand
GGAGGAATACGGGCTCTCCGACATCCACCTGTACCGTTCCGACACCGAGATTGCGGCCATCTGCCTTCGCACGTTTCCACTCCGCCGTCTCGAAAAGATCATCAAGGCATCGGGCTCTGCCAATTACGGGTCGCTCCTGAAGTACAAACAGCTCTTTTTCCGGGTCGGGGAGAAGCACACGGGAGCCGGGCAGGTATCCGCTGGTCCGCCGGTCTTTGAAAAAACCATTCGGGCGCCGGAAAAGAACAATGCTCATTTTATCAGCCGCCCCCATCACACATTCCTGTCGGGATTTATTCATCTTGCAGACTACCCGCGGATGCATGGCGAAGGCGGGGTTTTCCTGACTCACACGATTATCGAAGACGAATAACGGCTCTGTAGAAACAGGCATGAACAATATCGGTTCACACCTGAATGATGAAAATCAGGAGTATTGGACAAAGGGATGCTCCCCCGCCTCAGGGCCCCTCACGAGGAACGGCGGGGCAGATTACCGTATCAGGAATGCTGCTCATTGAGGCCGCCGCGGGAGCGGCGGCAGGAATCCCAACCGGAGGTATGGGGGCATCAGCCCCCATCATTTTTTTATATGATTTTCATGGGAAAAACTAACAGAAATCTCATATTGTATTACGATGGGGCCACGGGCGCTCGCCGCCTCATCGGGGCTCGCCCCTTGGAGCATGGCGGTGGATGGGGACCTATGTGAAAAATTATCATCAGGTATGGGGGGTCAAGGGGGCTTGCCCCTTGGGTTGCCTCCCCCTCTCTTGGGAGAGAGGGGGTCACCTTCGCAAATTCCGTTTGAGTGCGCAAAATGATGATTTCTACAGAGCCCAAATAACCATTATTTTAAGAACCGGTCAAGCCCTGCTTTGAGTTCAGGGATCGAGACGGGTTTCTGGAGAATACCGATCAGGGGATCACGCAGCAGCGCTGCCTTCTCGTCTACATCCGGAGATGCGGTAAAGAGGAGGATGGGAAGATCGCGAATCCGGTACTCCCCCCTGACTTTCTCTAAAAACTCCCATCCGTTGATGGGCGTCATCATGATATCGAGGAGGACGAGATCCGGAGGGTTGGTCTTTACCAGATCCAGCGCATCCAGAACGTTTGGAACAAGGACCGGTTCATAGCCGATCTTCCGGAGGAGAATTTCCATCATGTCGAGGATCTGCTGATCGTCCTCCACAAGCATGATCTTACGCATCGTCCATCACCACCTCCTTTGGCAGGTGGAGGGTGAACGTGCTCCCGGTGTTGACAACACTCCTGACCGTAATATCCCCGCCATGCATCTGGACAACTTTCCTGGCTATCGAGAGGGAGAGCCCGATACGGTCATACTTCCGGGACAGTTTTGCTGCGTCGGCAAGCTGGAACGGTTCGAAGATGTTGCCGATAGATTCGGGAGGAATTCCGATCCCGTTGTCACAAAACGAGATGTGGTGGAAGCCGTCATCGGCATCCATGCGGTAGCTGATCTCGATCTTCCGTGGGGGCTTGGAGTAGTTGATCGCGTTGGAGAGGAGCGAGTCCACAACGTTATAGAGCCGGTCGCGGTCAGCCAGGATCGTAATACCTTCCGG
>DUHF01000067.1:0-2652 GCA_013331015.1 Methanoregula sp. | reverse complement strand
CGTTCAAGGATCTTTTTGGTCTCATCCACAATCCCGAATCCTTCCGGGTCGGAGATGAGCAGGTTGAGGTACCCGAGGATGGGCTGGAGAGGGGTCCGGAGCTCGTGGGCGACCGTGATAATGATCCCCCGTCGCCGCTCGTTGTCCATGTGGATCTTCTCTTCAAGCCTCAGCTTTTCAGATATATCCATCAGATTTATCATGGTTGCCGGCTTGTTGACGTGGACTATCGGGTTGGTGAAGAGGATCGCTACCCGGACACCGTCATCTTTTCTCACAAACCGGAACTCACCATGGCCGGCAACCGGTTTCCGGATCGTCCATTGCTGCACAAACTCGGAGAATATGTGCAGGTCCCGGGGGTCAAGGAACCGGACCAGTTCCCTGCCAATCACCTCAGCAGGAGGATACCCGGAAAATTCTGCAAAGGTGGGATTTGCGTACAGGATGACCCCGTTCTGCACGATCAGGATGCTGGTCGGGGAGTTCTCGGTCAGCTGCCGGTACTTCATCATGTTATCGTTATTGAGTTTCTCGGCAAGCTTCCGGGCATTAATGTTGACTGCGGTACAGCTGACCGTATGCTCGTCGATCATGCACCACGAGAGGTTCACCCAGCAGGCAGCCCCCCCGGCAGTGGCCAGCCGGGTCTCGAAATCCGCGGTCTCCCGGAACTTGTCAATCCGTTCACAAAAACGCTCTTTCTCCCGCTCGATGAATAAGAGATCCAAAAATGAGGAGGCAAGGATCTCCTGCGTTGAGTAGTTCAGCATGGCGGCGAACTTCTCATTGGTCTGCCGTATTGCGAAGCCTTCGCGGTTAAAGAGGATGATTCCCAGTTGAGAGTGCTCAAAAACCGTGCGGTACCGGGCTTCGCCGTTCCGGATTCTCTCGATGAAATAGGCAATGATGATAGCTGTAATGACAAAGAGGAGCGCTTCTGCGGTTACCCCGAGCATGGCCGCGGGATTCGGGTAACTGTAAAAATAGCCGATTCCCTGGTACACGACCCCGGATATTGCGGCAACATAGATCCCCCGTTTGGGATAAAAATACGCGGCATAGACGATAGGAATGAAGAAGAGCTGATAGTTGATGTAGGGGATCTGGCGCGAGAAGGCAAGGGCAGATATCAGGATACAGCAGATCGTCAGCGAGATGATGACAAAACCCCGTACCAGATCCGTTTCGGAGAACGAATGCTCTCCGAACGGGAAGACCCGTTCACCCATACTATCTTCGCCATTGGCGTTCCTGTTATTTTAAGATGCCCTCGGGTTTCCCCCCACCGGTAAAATCAGTGGGTTCATAATCATCCGGGGCTAAGACGGTAACGATATGCGACCGTATGTTGTGGTCAATGTTGCCATGAGCGCAGATGGTAAGCTCTCAACCCGCGAGCGCCGGCAGGTGAAGATATCAGGCCCGGGGGATTTTGCCCGGGTTGACCGGCTCAAGGCCGGCTGCGATGCGGTGATGATCGGTATCGGCACGGTACTTGCCGACGACCCTTCTTTGACCGTCAAGGCAGACGAGTGCCGTAAGCTGCGGCGGGACCGGGGAGAGAACGAGCACCCGGCCCGGATCGTGATCGACAGTACTGCCCGGATCCCTCCAGATGCTTCCATCCTCCATAAAGGCGAGGGGGAGCGGATTGTTGCTGTTTCAGCCCGTGCGGATACACAACGGGTTGCAAATCTTAAAAAAAATGCTACCGTGATTGTTGTTGGGGATGAAGAGGTGGACCTCGCACTTCTGATGGATGAACTCAGCACCAGGGGTATCCAGCGCGTGATGGTGGAGGGCGGGGGTACAATCATCGCTGGCCTTCTGGCTGCCGGTCTCGTTGACGAGATCTATACCTTTATCGGCAACATCATTATCGGGGGCAGGGATGCCCCGACACTTGCGGACGGACCCGGGTTCACCCTTGAGGAAGATTTTTTGCGGCTCACCCTTCTTGAAGCAAAGAAGATGGAAGACGGGATCCTCCTGCACTGGATTGTCAATAACCAATAATCCGCAGTGATATTTTGGGCATTCGAGTCAGGGCTGGTTTGGCGAGTCATACCTTTTGCGCGAAAGTTTACCCCAAGACTCATCTCCCGCCAGATAATAACTCTCTTGTACGCAACCCGCAATCATCATACTCGCCGCCGTTTTCCTGCTCATCGCAATCCGGCAGGTGGGCAGGTTCCGGCTCAGGATCTGGCAGATCATGCTCGGGGGAGCACTGGCAGTCCTGGCAACCGGCCAGATCACGCCGTCTGCTGCCCTCCGGGCAATCAATCCTGATGTGATGATCTTCCTCTTTGGCATGTTTGTTGTCGGAGAAGCACTGGTCAGGAGCGGGTACCTTGCCAAACTTGCAAACCGGTTCTTCTCCCGATGTAAAGACGGCCAGCAGGTGATTCTCGCCCTCCTCTTTTTCGGGGGTTTCCTCTCGGCCCTGCTGATGAACGATACCATTGCCATCATCGGAACACCGCTGGTGCTCGGACTCGCCGCCCGGTACCACATCCAGCCAAAACTCCTCCTCCTCGCGCTCGCGTTTGCCATAACAACGGGCAGCGTGATGAGCCCGATTGGAAACCCCCAGAACCTTCTCGTGGCAGTGGGCGCAGGGATGTCTTCGCCTTTTGTGACGTTCGG
>DUHF01000066.1 GCA_013331015.1 Methanoregula sp. | reverse complement strand
AGCTGCTCCGGCTGCATGAACCGGGAGACCGCAATCGAGTACGGGGAGTGGATGTGGAGGTCGGCCGTTACGAGCATGGATAGGTACCGGATTGGTTGTTGCCAAATATAAGGAGGGGGATCGGGGCGGGAGACGGGACAGGGCCTGCCCGAGCACGCAGCCGGCCGCTGCATGATACGCGGTAACGGCAAGGTCGTACCCGAGCTCCGTTGCATTGAACTGGTCGTTGTCGAGCTCGTTGCGGAAGTCATACTCGCCGTCCCGGAACACCGGGCCGTTGCCGTAGTACATCCGGTACCCGACCGGCCCGCTGAATCCTCCCTTCCGCAACCTCCATATCCTCAAAAGGTGAAATTCGCTCTACGAAAGGAGAGCGGTGCAGGGAATGAATCGGCAGGTTGTGAAATGGTGTGTTGACGTGGGTCTTGGGCTTGTGTTCCTGTTCAGCGCAGTGACCGGCATCCTGAAGCTCTCGATCCTCTGGCAGGTGCCAATTATCTCGTCTGCGGTCCTACCCATGGCGCTGGTGGGCGACATCCATGACCGGGCCGGCGTGTTTCTCGTCATTCTCGTTGCCATGCACCTGGTCCTTAACCGGGGCTGGATCCTCTCGATGACGAAAAAGATCCTTGCGGGAACAGCAGATCTCACGTGAAACCCGGTCCGGTTCCCTGCCTGTACCCACCCTGAATTACTGCGAGAAGAAACCCCGGTCAAGATCCCCGGTGTTCGAGTACCCCCGCTGCTCCCAGAAACCGCGGTATGCCGGGTCATCGGTCAGTTCGATCCTCTCGATCCACTTGATCCATTTGTAGCCCCACTTGTCCTCGGCCACCAGCTGGAACGGGTACCCGCGTTCGGCAGGGAGGGTGACGTTATTCATCCGGTATGCCACCAGGATGTCCCGGTCTATCAGGTACGTGAGCGGGAACGAGGTTGTATACCCGTCGCGTGCCGTGAAGACCACCGTATTTGCCCGCGGGTCGGGCCCGGCATGCCGGATCAGGTCGCGTACCAGCACCCCTTCCCAGAGGATCGTGGCATCCCAGCCTTCGACACAGTGGAGGGTTACAACCTTGGTGTAGTGCGGGAAGGCGTCCAGTACTTCGCGGTACGTGTACACATCGCTGGCGTTGGTCAGCCCGGTAACCGTGAGCCGGTAGGTAGCCTCGTCGACCTTCTGCGGTCCCCTGATGGAGTTCTCCCGGAAGGCGTTAACGGAGGAGAGGTCGTTACCCTCGTACGACCGGACCTCCACGGCATCGAGCGGGAGAGCCACGCTGCCCGTCCCGCCAGAGAAGAAGGCGGTCGGGCCTCCGATAATCACGGCCACCATAGCGAGCATGAGCAGTACCGCAGCAAGCAGGATAACACCGGATCTCATCAAGCATTAGCTGAACGCAGGACCACATCAATTGTTGTACCGTACCAACACTGCACCAGTGCCCGGGATGAGAGGGCCAGGGTGGGGACCCGCAGTCAGTGCCGGGAGGGGGTCCGCCCGGGCCGGTCGCGGGGGGTCGGGCAGGGACGCGAGCGGAATTTGCCGGGCCACATCCCGCGACCCCACGCAGGGAAAACCGGGGCATTTATCCCGCATGAACGGGGGGAGCAACCTTTTGCATCGCAGCGGGATCGCGGTTGATTCGATCGAAACGCGTACAGTGTCCGGCCCGGATCACGATTCTCCCCTGCCCGACCCCCTTTTTCCGGTGCGTGAAAAATACCCTGTTTTCCACTGGAACTCCCGACTGGATTTTGCCGGTTTTTCGTCCAGGGGAAGCAGAGGGGGGTCGGGCAGGGGCAGCCCTTCAATCGCGCCACCGGGTCCGATCCAAATGCTCATCAGCTCCCGCCCCACCAGCACAACCAAGTGATCCATGACTCAGGACGCAATGGTGCAACCGGGAGATGTGGCAAAGAACTTCTCGATCAAGGACCAGAACGATTCGACCTTCAGCCTGCTGGAGAACAGCGGGAAGCGGGTGCTCCTCTCGTTCCACCCGCTCGCGTGGACAGAGTATTGTGCAGCGCAGATGACATCGCTTGAGGAGAACCAGAACCGGTTTGAGGAACTCAACTGTGTTGCCGTCGGCATCAGCGTGGACAGCAAACCCTGCAAGAGGGAATGGGCAAAGACGCTCCGCATCAAAAAGACCCGGCTCCTCTGCGACTTCTGGCCGCATGGGACGGTTGCGATGAAGTACGGGATCTTCCGTGACGAGAACGGGTTCTCGGAACGGGCAAACATCATCGTGGACGAGAAACAGCGGGTGGTCTTCGTGAAGGTGTACCCGGTCCATTCGGTTCCGGATATTAAGGAGATTTTGGAATTTCTGCTCTGTAGAAAACCTGCAATGGGCAATATTGGATTATGATGAAGCCACGGGCGCTCGGGGTNNCGCCTTTGTGGAGCATGAACGAGGTTTAGGAATTTATGAGTGAAAATTGCCAAAATTGGGGGGTCAAGGGGGATCACCCCCGCATGCTGCCTCACCCTCTCTTGGGAGAGAGGAAAGTCACCTTCACAAATTCCACTGAAGCATTTCTGAAAGGCTTCTCCAGAGCCAAAAAAACAGAAATTGAGGGCAGCGCACAGGAAGCCCCGCAAGGGACGGCGGCAGGCATCCCATTAATCAGAGTGCCCTCCCATCCGGTTCACTGCAAGAGCAGCATCATGTTCGGGACCGGGGTGAACCCTGCCGATTCATACAATGGCCGCCCGGCATCACTGGCAAAAAGATACAGGCGCCGGATCCCACGCTCCCTGCAGAACCGTGCGGCTTCGTTTGTGATACTGCGGGCGTGATTCCGGTGCCGGTACTCCCTTTCCGTATAGATGCTGTGGAGGAACGCGACCCGGCACTGGAGATCATGGGGAACCGGGACGTACCGGACGATACTCACTGCCCCGCTTGCCAAAACCGTAGCACCATCTTCGACAACCCAGGCAACACACGTCCCCTCCGGGATCTCACCGGATAACTTTTCCGAATATTCCTTCTCGAGAGCTGACTGAACCGATGAATCCCGGGAGAGCCCGGTCGTTTCCCGGATCTCATCAAACATCATCCGGTGATGTCTTGCAAGGAGGGGGATATCGGCACGCGTTGCAACCCGTAAGCGTCCTTCATCGCAGGTGGCCAGGCTGTTCATGATTACCACTTCGCTTTATTGGAAAATATGCTTCGTGGACGTGAAAAAAACAGGAAGGTGAAAACGGGGTATCGTGCCCCGTTTCTCAACCAATATAACTCAGTTCCTCGTCCTTTGCCTGCTCGCCCTCGACCAGGTTCTCGATGGCTTTTTCCATCTCGGCAGCCCGGTCATTGAGCCGGGTCAGGTCGACCGGGACATCAATGAGTTTTGAGAGGATCG
>DUHF01000073.1 GCA_013331015.1 Methanoregula sp. | reverse complement strand
CTGGATGACCGAAGAAGAGATCCAGGCGCAGGTGCAGGACGACAAATTGCCGGTCTGTATTCAGATCTTAAAGAAAGGCAACCTTGTGGAGGAGCAGTGGCGGATGCCAAAGCCCGGCAAGAAACCGGAAAAAGAGTTCCGCGCCACCTACAACAAGTTCCGGGCAAACTTCCAGTGCAACCTCTCCGATCTCTCCGACATCCTCTACCTCTCGCTCTCCAATGACGAGAACCTCCGCGAAGTCGTCGAGAACATCGAATCTGAGCTCGGGAAGGGGAACAGTTCGATCAACGATCTCTCCCGGAAATTCAGTGTCAGCCCCGTCTTTGTCAAGGGGCTTGCCAAGAGAATCCCTCACATGGACGTGAAGGGCCAGGGACTGGTGCTGCTTGACACAGGGCGGTAAGGATCCCCACTACTCCATTCTGCGCAGCAAGCGCGAGGTCTCCCGCCTCCAGATCTTAGTGGAGATTGCCGAGCACCAGCCGGCTGTCCGCCAGCAGGAGATCGCCGAGAAACTGGGAGTGACCCCGCAGGCAATCTCGGAGTACATCCGTGAACTGGTCGAGGAGGGCATGGTCTCGGCAAGCGGCAGGGGCAACTACGAGGTCACAAAAACCGGTATCGAGTGGGTGCTCGAGAACGCCGAGTCGCTTGAATCCTATGCCCGGCATATAAGGCGCGACATCATCCAGCAGGTCTCGGTCTGGACTGCCCTTGCGGCCGAAAACCTGAAGACCGGCGACGAGGTTGGCGTGTACATGAAGGACGGGTTCCTCTATGCCGGCAAATCCCCCCTTGCGGCAACAGGGACCGTCATCGCCGATGCAAAGGTTGGCGAGGACGTGGGGATCGCCCGGCTCAACGGGATCATCGAGCATACGGAAGGAAAGATCCATGTCTGCAAGGTGCCCCGGATCCAGAGCGGGGGTTCCCGCCGGGTCAGGAAGAAGGAGCTGCTGGAAGTCTGCAAGGGGGCCGGGATGGTTGCAGCGGTCGGCCTTGAAGCCTATATCGCCCTGAACGCTGCCGGCCGGAAGCCCGATATGTTCTTTGGCGCCCGCGAAGGGGTCATCGAGGCTGCATTCCACGGGCTCGACTGTGCGATCGTGATCGTGGACGAGGAGTTCACGGACTTTTTGAAACGGCTCGAGAGCGTGCACCTCCCGTACGTGATCCACGACCTGATCGCACCATGAAAATTCTCATCCAGCCCCAGAAGACCGGGAGTTACAAGCTGATCTATTACGATGGCCGGAATACCCGGGGGTCCGGTTTTGTTGACCTGTCAGAGACTCCACGGGGACCCCGGCCCACCAAGTACCGGGTGAAGTGGGGGACAAAAAAGGAGTACCGCCACACCCCTTCAAAGGATCTCATTGCAAACCTGCGCGAATCCGAAGTGCTGATGGTGAAACGCGACCAGCCGTTCGAGACATTCCTTGCTGATTTCCAGGTGCAGGCGGGTACGGTAAGGGCATGCCGGATGTGCTTGCTGGACGATCGCGTAACAGAATTGTCTGAAGAGAACACCGTGCAGTTCGGGAAAGGCGAGCGCATCTGTCTTGACTGCGGCCGGCGTGAGCTCAGGCGCGAGGTTGCGCATATCGGCAGGCTCGGCCGGGACGGGATAGCGCACTTAGAGAGCCTCCTTCTCCAGTTCCGGAACCTTGACCGGGTGCTTGCCATGCTCCTCCCTGAGAAGATGACGATGGCGTCTGCCCTCTTCGACAAGCTCGAAGCGCACCCGGTGATGAAGACGGCGCCGATAAACGAGCTGCCGCTTCCCCGCCAGTTCGTGGATTGCTGCGGGGTCACCCAGCTGATGCCCGCCCAGCAGCTGGCAGTCGAGGCCGGCCTCTTACAGGGAAAAGACCTGCTCGTTGTTGCCGCAACCGCGAGCGGCAAGACGTTCATCGGTGAGATGGCGGGGCTCAAGAACTATGTCGAGGGACGGGGCCGGACGCTCTTTTTGGTCCCGCTCGTTGCCCTTGCCAACCAGAAGTACGAGCGGTTTACGGAACGGTACGGGAAACTTGCCAAAACCGGGCTCCTCACCGGGGTGAGCCGGCTGAACCTGCCCGAGACGCGGAAGGTTGCCGAGCGCAGCCCGCAGGCCCCTATCATTGTCGGCACGTACGAGGGGGTGGACAACATGATCCGCCGGGGCGAGAAGATGCGAAACATCGCAACGGTGGTCATCGACGAGGTGCAGATGCTCGAGGACAAGGACCGGGGTCACCGGCTTGACGGGATGATCGCCCGGTTGAAGTATCTCTGCCCCCAGGCACAGTTCCTTTACCTGTCAGCTACCATCGGCTCGCCCAAAGTGCTTGCAAAAAAACTCAACTGCACGCTCGTCCAGTATGCTGAGCGGCCGGTTGGTCTTGAGCGGTATCTGATCTTCTCGGAACGCAAAGAAAAGATCCCGACCATCAAGCAGATGACAACCGAGGAGTACAAGCGTACCTCGACAAAGGGATACCGGGGCCAGACGATCATCTTCACCAATGCCCGGACCCGGTGCCACACGATCGCAGAGGCGCTCGGCCAACGGGCGGCAGCCTACCATGCCGGCCTCACGGCGCTGGAACGGCGGGATGTGGAGAGCCGGTTTTCGGGCGGGAAACTGATGGCCGTGGTCACGACCGCAGCGCTCGGGGCCGGCGTGGATTTTCCGGCATCGCAGGTGATCTTCGATGCCCTTGCAATGGGCAGGGACTGGCTTTCCGTCCAGGAGTTCAACCAGATGGCGGGACGGGCGGGCCGGCCGGATTTCCATGACCTTGGCCGGGTCGTGATCCTTGCCGAGCCCGGCGGGAGTTATTCGCGGGAGAACCCGGGAACCGAGGAGGAGATCGCGATCCGGCTCCTCAAGGGCCAGATGGAAGAAGTGGCACCGGTCCATGACTTTGAGGCAAGCTCGGAAGAGTACGTGGCAAACGCGGTTGCCTGCGATGGTGAGGAAGCGGAGATCAACCGGATCACCGGTATGATGGTCGGGAGCATGGAGCCGGTGCTTTCCGATCTCATTGCCCACCAGCTGGTTGAGAAGAAAGGCACGAAGCTTGTCATGAGCCCGCTTGCAAAGGTGATGGCCGAGCACTTCATCGGGATGGAGCGGCTCCCTGAGATCGTCCGGCTGACGAAAGTGATGAAGGATCCCGTAGATATTATTGCAGAACTCGAGAGCGAGGATGTGC
>DUHF01000059.1 GCA_013331015.1 Methanoregula sp. | reverse complement strand
TGGCAGACCTCGCCCTTGCCCATAACGCCCCCCTTGCCGTCTATGCGCCGGGCGATCTCTCCTTACTCCGCTCCCTTGTCCGGACCCTCATCGATTATGGCGTTTGCGATCTTGTCCTCGATCCCGGCACTTTTGCCGATGACGGGCTTTCTGAAACCCTCGCGAACTTCACCCAAATCCGCTCGCAGGCATGCCGGCAGTTCGATGAACTCTTCGGGTTCCCGCTCCTTGGCGTTCCCCTCACGGTCTGGACCAGCGGGGAGATCTCCGAGGACGTGCTCAAATGGAAAGAGGCGACCTGTGCCTCCATGCTGATGTCCCGGTACGCGGATCTCCTGATCATGCACAGCATGGACGGCTGGGTGCTCCTGCCGCAGCTCATCTGGCGGTTCAACCTGTACACGGATCCCCGAAAACCGGTCTCGGTCGAGGCCGGGGTCAAAACCTTCGGCCGGCCGGACAAAAAGTCCCCGGTACTCATCACCACCAACTATGCCCTCACGTATTTCACGGTCGAGTCCGACATCAAGGCGGCAAACCTTGACTGCTACCTCATCGTGGTCGATACCGGGGGACTCAGTGTCGAGAGTGCCGTGGCCGGCCGGTATTTCACTGCCGAATCGATTGCAGCTGCCTTAAAGGAGTTCGCGGTTGAGAACCTCGTCGACCATACCACGCTCATCATCCCGGGGCTCTCGGCCCGGCTGAGCGGCGAGACCGAAGAGGCGAGCGGCTGGAAGATCCTGGTCGGCCCCAAGGACTCAAGCGGGATCCCGCAGTTCCTCCGGGAACGCTGGCATTAGGCAGGGCGTCAGGGCATCCCGGTCCGGCATACGGTCATCCGGCCCAATAATGTTTGGCAAGCGCAGCAGAACGGAGATTACCATGGATAAAGACCTCGTGTCGGTGCTGTTCCACCCGCTCAACAAGGAGATCGCCATAGCCCGGGGAGCCACCGTACTCGAAGCCGTTCGCCGTGCCGGGATCCAGTTCGAGAGCATCTGCGGGGGCAAAGGCGAGTGCAACAAGTGCAGGGTCATCTTTGTTCTGGGCCCGTGCGATATCGGCACGCCTGCAAGTATCAAAGGCCTCTCTGCTGACGAGATCTCCCGCAATTACTGCCGCGCCTGCCAGACCCATGTCCTTGGCGACTGTGAGTTCACCATCCCGGTCGAGAGCCGGATCGATTCGCCCCGCATCCTGCACCACTACGCCATTCCGGCACTCACCCTCTCACCCCCGGTAAACAAATACCTCCTCCTCCCGGCAGGAGTCGCGGGCAGGCCGGTGGGCCAGCGGTCGGTGAAACTGGAGGGCTACACGGGCACCCGCCCCCGCATGTCCCGCGAGCAGCACGACCGGCTGCTGGCAGCGGAAAAAACGCTGACCGTGACGGTCTCGACAACGCCGGGATACCCGGAGATCATCGCCATCGAAGAGGGCGACACGATTGCGGAGAACTACGGTATTGCCATCGATATCGGCACAACGACAGTTGTCGGGATCCTGATCGACCTGGTCCGCGGGACTGCCTGTGCAGAAGCCTCGTGCATGAACCGGCAGATCACCCATGGCGAGGAACTCCTCACCCGGATTGCGGCAGCCAAGAGACCCGGGGGCATTGACCGGCTCCGGCTTGCGGCGGTTGCCAGCATCAACGAGGTCATCGCAAAACTGGCCGAATCCAGCGGGATCTCTCATGCCTCCATTCACGATGTCTGTGTTGCCGGCAACACCGTGATGCACTACCTCTTTCTCGGCCGCGACCCCTCCGTTCTTGAACTGGCGAATGCAGAAATTTCCCGCGAGCCGGTCATCCTCCGGGCCCATGCCGCGGGCCTGAACGTCAACCCGGAAGCCTTAATCTGGTGCCTTCCGGGCGTGAGCAGGTTCATCGGCGGCGATGCCGTGGGGGACGTGGTGGCCGGCGGTCTTCACCGGTCTGAGGATCTCTCGCTTCTGGTTGACCTTGGCACCAACGGCGAGGTTATCCTCGGCTGCCGCGACTGGCTTGCTTCCGTATCCTGCGCATCCGGCCCGGCATTTGAAGGGGCTGGGATCACCTGCGGGATGCGTGCCATGCGGGGCGCCATCGATCATGTCGCGATCGATCCGGGCACCGGGACGGTCTCGTACACCACGATCGAGAACGATCCTCCCCGGGGCATCTGCGGGTCCGGCATCATCGATATAGCAGCAGCGATGGTCACTGCCGGGATCCTCGATTTCTCCGGAAGGTTTGTTGGAGGAAAGCCCGGTGTGCGCCCGGGTTCCGACGGCCCTGAATATGTGCTGGTCGATAAGGATTGCACGGCAACCGGGCGGGACATCGTCATCACCCGCCAGGATCTCGCCTACCTGATGGACTCAAAAGCCGCAGCCTGCGGGGCCATCGGCGTGCTGCTGAAGAAATACCGGCTCACCATCAACGATATCCGCCATGTCTTCCTTGCCGGAGGTTTTGGCGAGTACGCGGACCGGAATAAACTTGTCACGTTTGGCATCATCCCGGCCTTTCCGCATGCAGAGTTCCACACTATCGGCAATGGTTCCGTTTCGGGAGCCTGCGCTGCGCTCCTCTCCACTGAGAAACGCATAGAACTTGTGCAGGTTGCACGGATGATGGTCTACATCGACCTGCTCGTGGACGCAGATTTCATCGAGGAGTACACGGCCGCGCTCTACATCCCCGGAAAGAAGGAATATTTTCCCTGACGAATGGGTTTTTTGGGGGCGGCAGCGCCCATCACTCTCTTGACAACACAAAAATCCAACACGAATGATGGGGGCAGGATTGGTATATATTCCTGAAACAAATTTTGTGTCCGGAAACATTGTTATTGTTACCCCATTCGGGTTTCATGGGCAATATTATTTTTCATGCTCTGGAGAAAAACTCCTTGCGGATAATTGCTACCCCCTTGCGCCAACCCTGCCCCCGAGGGGGCTCACGGCGCATGCGATGCCTCCGTATTATCTGCACTGGACATGCGATGAAAAATGTTTTCACAAAACCGAAATTGAGGCCGCCGCGGGAGCGCCCCCGCGGGGGCGGCGGCAGGAATCCGTAATTGGGGGCATGGGGGCATCAGCCCCCATAATTTTTTTCTTACGGGAATCCGTTTTTCATGGGAAAACCTGCGCTGGGTATTATTCGATTGCGATGGAGCCACGGGCGCTCGGGGTCTCATCGACCCTCGCCTTTGTGGAGCAGGCCGTTCGTGGGTGCCTGAAGATTTATAATTGAAACCGGGGGTCAAGGGGGCTTTTCCCCGTTGGGGTGCCTCCCCCTCTCTTGGGAGAGNNNNGAAAGGTTTTCTCCAGAGCAAAAAAAACCGATTCCAGCCTCCGTGTCCACCATTGCCCTTCCCGCTCAATGCTCTGCACCAACAACCTTTATCCTCCTCATCCGCCCAATACTCCCGTATGACCCCGGAACAGAACGCCGTCATGACGGTTGCAGAACTCATGGCCCTTGCCGCCCGGACTGCCCCCAAGGGAAAAGGCGAGGACTCGCTTGAGATCCGCGTGCTTGCAAAAAAGGATTGCAAAAAACTCGCAACTGCCCTTGAGAAGATGGGAAAAGACCTGGGGATCGGCTTCTTTCTCCGGGATGCAAAGAACCTTGCCGCAGCCGATGGCTGCGTCATCATCGGTTCCCGGGGAGACCTGGTTGCCGGCATCAACTGCGGCGGTTGCGGGTTTGCCACCTGTGCGGATTTTGTTAAGGCGCGGAAGAAGAGCCGGGCTGCCATCACCCCGTTTGAAGGCCCAAACTGCGTGATCCGGATGGCTGACCTCGGTATCGCGGTCGGTTCAGCGGTCAAAACTGCCCAGGTTCACAATGCCGACAACCGGATCATGTATTCGGGCGGGGTTGCTGCCCGGAAGCTTGGCCTGGTTTCAAAAGACTGCTCGGTAGTTTACGCGATCCCGCTCTCGGCCACGGGAAAGAACATCTTCTTTGACCGGCCGGGCAGCCGGTAATTTTTTCACTCGGTGAAATCGCCCAGTGAAGCCTGCAACTCCGGGCACACATCATGGAATTTTTCCCAGGAACCTTTTTGGGAATAAATCGCACTCCAAAAAAAATGATGGGCGTTGATTCCCCAATACCAAAAAAACGATAACCCCCGTTGCCTTAAAAAGGAATGCTCCCGGGGCGGTTCAAACCGGTGAAAATCATTTACCGGTTTCCTGTTCTGGGTGCAAACCTTTGTTCCTGTGCGTTTCCACGCAAGCACGAAAACAACCGGATACCTGGTAAAAATCTCATACGGTCAACCATTCTCCCCCGCCCGCACGACTGCCTGCCCGTGGCGGCAGTTGGGAGGGGAGGGGGACGGGGGGCACCCGCTCTGTTGTACGGCAGGAAAAAGGGGCCTGGTGGACCTTTCACCATCACCAGAACAATCCCCGGCTATCCTTTTTCGATGTGGACGGCCGCTCGTGGGAGTCTCAACACACCCCTTTCCCGCGAGCGGTGCAGGGAATATTTTTCTCATCACGCCTCAAACACAAGTCTTGTTACCTATGGCGATCATGAAGATCCGCGGGGGCGATCTCGACCTCGTGGAATACGAGTTTTTGACATTTCCCCCGGGAAAGAACCTCAAGACGCTCGGCCTTGAGAAGAAGAAGTTCCAGCTCAAGCCGAAGAAGGGCAAAATTTCTGTGCGGGCCCCGGCCCGGATCCATCTCACCGTTCTTGACATGAACCGGTTTGCCCCGGACCACCCGGGCGGCGGCGGGATCGGGTTTGCCATCCAGTGCTATTGTTCAGCAGAAGTGAGCTGCACAAAAAAGGAGACAACCATCGACTACAACCGGGCAGCAATTATCGAGAACTTTGTTGCCGTCTTCAAAAAAGCAGTCGGCTATTCCGGAGGGTTTGCCATCAAAGTCACGGACCACGAGTACAAACACGTGGGTCTTGGATCTACAAGCACGGTCATGATCGCGGTTGCAACTGCCATGAACGAGGCGGTGGGCTCACCGCTCTCAAACACCCAGCTCCGGCATCTCATCGGCCACAACTACTGCGAGGAGACGGCCGAAGGGGATATCGCGTTCGGGTTCGAGACCGGGGTCGGCCCGGCGGTCAGCACGTTTGGCGGTATGGCCATCATGGGAGACGAACTT
Organism: Methanoregula sp.; assembly: GCA_013331015.1. Taxonomy (GTDB): domain Archaea; phylum Halobacteriota; class Methanomicrobia; order Methanomicrobiales; family Methanospirillaceae; genus Methanoregula; species Methanoregula sp11803u. The sequence continues at coordinate 9,481 of DUHF01000059.1, read as the reverse complement.
GCGCTCGCCTACCACCACCCGTTTGCGGAAGGCCGGAATGTGTACATCATCATCCCACCAACCGATATCTCGTCGGCCGGCACGCAGGAGTTCGATCTTTTGATGAACAAGGCCCGGACCCTCGACTACCGGGACCGCGAGCTCAAAGCCTACCTGTTCCTGATGGACCTCATCCCTGCCCTTGAACGCGATGATGTAAAAAAGGCCGGCGAGATTATCTGGGAGATCGAGTTCCGCGGTTCGAAAAGGGCCGAGGTGGAGCACCACAGTTACGGGATCTACCACTACATGAGCCTGCTCCGGGAGGCAAAACTCGAGTTTGTCGGTATGAGTTCGGTCGGCCCGTCCATTGCGGTTGTCACTGAGAAGGATAAAAAATCCATGGAAAAGATCCTAAAACCGCTGAACCTGAAGGTAGCCATAGCCACAAAGGTCGACAACCGGGGAATCCGGATCGTCAGTTCCCGGTAATTTTTTTTGTCCTTCGCTGATTTGTGTGGGTGAACCCGAATTTCGATAAAGACGATGATGGGGGCTTGAGGCCCCCAAATCCCCCTGCGATGGATTCCGCCGCCCCAAAAAGAAGCGCCCCCGCGACGGCTCAAACAATACAATGGAAAATGAATTCATCGTTTATCTTACCCATTTGAAATAGCGAAGAGCCATTTTTTTTTAATCCTGCCAGTCAGCCCGGTTCGCTGAGGTGATCTCCCCCCTGTGCCAGCGCTGTTGTCGTTAACCCGGGGAGTATTCATTTCAGTTCCCCCCAAAATTGCACTCCGGTCTCATATCATGGGAACAGAGCCGGTGCCCTCCGACTGCCGCCACGGGCAGGCAGTCGTACGGGCGGGGGAGGATGGCTGATTGAAGGTGAATTCTCAATCACCCCTGTGTTGAATTTTCGTCATTGAACCCGCCAGAGGGAGCGCCCCCGCGAAGGCGGCGGCAGTGCTCGTTTTGGGGGTAGGGGGGGTATCAACCCCCATCTTTGTATAACCGTTCTCTTACGGGCAGGTATTTTTAAAAAAATCCATGCCTGGTATTGTCAGGAGATCCTGAACCGGTTGCCGGCAGGGCCGGGCACGCCCGCGGAATACCGGCAGGAGAAACAGCCCGCGTTGGGATATCCGTTATGCTGCGGGTTCCCTGCGCCGGTCCCACCACGCCCTGATGATGGTGAAGAGGATATACAAAATTGTTCCCGTGGTCAGGAGGATGACGGCGATGATGAGGAGGCCCATGTTCTCCTGCACGACAACGAGGGTGCCAAAGAAATAGCCGGCAAGGACGAAACTCAGCGTCCAGCAGACTGCCCCGGCAATGTTGTAGAAGAGGAACCGGGAATAGTGCATGGTGCCGACTCCGGCAAGGAAGGGCGCAAAAGTCCGGACGAGCGGGACAAAGCGGGCAACAAAGATGGTGGCGCCCCCATATTTCTCATAGAACTCATAAGTCCGGTCGATGTACTCCTTTTTTACGAGCGTAGGGAAGCGCTCGTAAAAGACCCTGACCCCGAGATAATTGCCGATCCAGTAATTGACCGTATCCCCGATAACTGCGGCCAGGATGATGACGATGATGAGTAAATACAGGTCAAGGATGCCGCTTGCGGCTACCGCCCCGCCCACGAACAGGAGGGAGTCGCCCGGTAAGAAGGGCATGATCACAAAACCGGTCTCCAGGAAGATGATGATGAAGAGGATGAGGTAGGTCCAGACGCCGTATTCGTGCACAACGGATGCGAGGTTCTGGTCGATATGGAGCAGGATCGGGATCAGCGATTCGAGCATAGGTACCGGTACTGTTAGCGCCCGTGCTCTATTAAAGGGAGCGGCAGGCATCCGGCTGACCTTCACGTCATGGTGACCGGTTAAACCAGCCTGAAAGATTATGGGGAATGAGACAGCAATAGTACTGAACAGACCATTGTCCCGCACGCGGGAAGGACGGAAACTGTCATAATGATACCATACACTTCACGTACATGCTCCATTCTTGTCCTCATGGCGGGTATTGCTGCAGTATTTTTTTGCCCGGCCTCTGCCTTTACGGCAAATACGCTCGACATCACCGTTGATGAAACCGGGGATGCCATCGCCATCTTCCGGTTCACGCTCGAGGGGTTCCTGGAGAATGCCATTCCCCAGTCGATCCTCGAAGAGGAACTCTTGAAGGGGCTTGGCACCAGTTCCGAACCCCCCGAGCTCATCACCATGGACCGGTCCAGTGCCACCATACGGATGAAAAAGTTCGCGTCCCTTTTCGATGTTCCGACCGGCACGGAATACCGGACGGTCTCGATGGACTTCAAGAAAGCAGAGGTTGCACTCCAGCAGTCGGCAGTCAACAGTATCGTGTCAGCGGACTTCTCGCCTGCCACCATCACCGTCACGTTTCCGGATGCCTATAACCGCCGGTTCACGGACTCCGATGTGCTCCCGGCCCTTTCCCATATCATCATCGACCCGGTGAAGGCAGCATCCGCTGCGCAGAATCCTTCTGCAAACGGGGCGATCAAGGTTGTTTCCACCCCGGAAGGCGCCCGGGTGGAGATTGACGGGATCTATGTTGGTACGGCACCCGCAACGTTTACCGAAATTCCTGAGGGTCCTCACACGCTCCGTTTCAGCATGGATAATTATGAGAGCGTGGAGAAGACCGTGACCGTCAAAGAGGGCCAGACCATCCAGATCTCGGTCTTTTTGGCATATGCCCAGCCAACGCCAACGTATGCGCCTGGTTTTGCCGGGGTAGTGGCCCTTTTCGGCATTGCTCTCCTGCTCTGCGTCATGGCAGTGCGCAGGCGGATGTAGTCCCGGCGGTCCCGCTCCTTTTTTTTCCGGGAAAATTTTTCATTGCAGGGAACTGTTCTTGCCTGCCTTTGGCCATCGTAAGGTGCTGTGAAAAAACCCTGACATGAAGATGTTTTTTGCCTGATGAAATATGCCAGTCGCCGCAATTAGCCGCCGATTACCCCCTGCATACGATACGGGATCCGGATCTGATATTTCCGGGGTAAACCCCCTGCGGTCGTGAAGCCGGCTGGTCTTCAAGTGCAGGAAAAATCGACTTACGGCAAATCCAGGATAATCGCAGCGGGGAGGGTTACTGGTCTGCGGCGCTCACGCATGAAGGAACGTTTTTTCCTGGGGGAAATGTACATGATCAGATTCAATTCAGATGAAAATAGTTAAAAAAAAGTGCTCTATTGAAAAACCTTAGAAGTGATGATGGGGGCAAACTGCCCCCGTACTCCCATTACGATGCCTGCCGCCACCCCCGCGGGGCGCCCCCGTGGCGGCATCAATTCGGTTTTTTTCTTTTCCCATGAAAACGCCCCAACCGGATTCACGAGTCGAACTGTCTCGCAGAGATCTCATATGATACCCTATGGCCCTCGCAGCCCGACCATTGGGCGGGCGCTCCCGGGCGCTGCTGCCTCCCAAATGAGTTCAAGGATCCGGGCGGGGACGGTTATGTTCAGATTTCATCCGATTTTGATCGTTCAGGTATGAACTCCCGTTCATGCGTGTTTCTGCAGAACAGGAAAACAATCAACGGTTTTTCTCGTGAACAGGGGACCTGTCCCTGCGGGTTTTCCCGCCTCATTTCAAAAGATTTATCATTCCTCCATGGGAACGAAGTGTGAGAATCCATGGATATCATCAAGATCCCACGGGCGGACAAGGCTGAATACGACAAGCTTATCGAGCGGGGATATGTCTGCCGCATTGCATTCCAGGGCGAAAAATATCCCTACATTGCGCCATTCCTCTACGTATTCGATGGTTCTTTCCTCTACTTCCTCTCAACCAAATACGGGAAGAAGATCGAGTACTTCAGAAAAAGCCCCTATGCTGCTGTCGAGATCGAGAAATTTACCAAAGACCTCTCGTCCTACACGTTTGTTACCCTGCATGGCTACCTGGAGGAGGTTCACGACTCGATCGAGAAGAAACTCATCCGGGAGAAATTTGTCGATCTCATTGTGGAACGCAACCTCTCCTGCAATATCATGGCAGCACTCGGGCACTCGCCCATGGACGCACCGGTTGCCATTGCCGAGGAAGAACGGTCGCTTGTCTGGAAACTTGCCGGGGTTAAGGATATTGTCTCATTAAAGAACCTGTAATCATTCCCCTCTTTTCCCGTCAAGGTGCGCCACAAGATCCTCAATTCTTGTGACCGGTTCAGAACAGGTTGTCCCGTGGCACAGGTATGCCGTTGCTTTCCCATCCCGGGGAATCATCGTGCGGGTGAAGGGGACAAGACGATCAAGATCCCCGGACATGGGTCCCGGGGTTCGCACAATGAGGCTGACCGCGGGGAGATACCGGTGCCAGACTTCTAAAATCATCTCCTTCAGACCCGGTGTCCTGCCCTCACTGGCAATGACAATACAGGTTGCCGGACCAAGAAGGCGATCAAGACCGCACAGGTATGCCGAACAGGCTGACGGGGTTTTTTTTGCAACCCCAGAAAAGGTTGCAGCAAGCGCAGAAGCCCGGTCTGTGTAGTTGATATCACCGGTCAGGAGTCCCAGCGTGGCAAGATTTTCCAGCATCACGGAATTTGATGACGGAACTGCCCCGTCATAAATCTCCCGGGTTCTGATGATGAGGGGATCTCCATTGTCCGGAGTGGAATAATATCCCCCGTGGACAGGGTCAAAGAAATGGGCAGTCAGGTATTGATCCAGAAGGATCGCCTCGCTGAGCAGCCGGGGATCAAAAGTTACGCCATATAACTCAAGGAGTGCCGCGATCATGAAGGCATAATCATCCGCAAATGCCAGAATTGCAGCTTCCCCGTCACAGTACCGGTGAAACAATCCCCCGTCTGGGGTTTGCAGGTATGACCGGACAAACTGCATGCCCTTCTCTGCGGCAGTAAGGCATGCCGGGTCACCAAATGCCCGGTATGCGTGTGCCAGAGCGGTTATTACCAGCCCGTTCCAGTCGGCAAGGATTTTCACATCCCGTGCCGGGCGGGGACGCTGGTATCGCGCTTTTAAGAGACGGTTTGCAATATTTTTTATCCGTGCGTCATCTGCTTTGGAAAGTGAGCCGGCTTCCCGGTAATCCATAAGGTTCGAACGATCCAGAAAAAGAACATTTGCCCTCCGGTTGCTTTCAGGCACGACAAAGTTCCCGTAAGCAGTGACCCCGAAATGCCGCATGGCAAGCGCAGCCTCGTGCCTGCCAAGAACCCGGTTGAACTCTTCCTCGGTCCAGACATAATACGCCCCCTCTCCCTCCTCATTATCCGCATCTTCAGCAGAGATGAAACCGCCATTGTCCGACTGCATATCCCGCAGGAGACAGGTGACAATCCCTTCTGCGGTTTTCCGGTACACCGGATTTTTTGTCGCCAGCCATGCATCGGAGAACGCGATGAGGAGCAATGCCTGATCATAGAGCATCTTCTCGAAATGGGGCACCCGCCATGAAGCATCGGTTGAGTACCGGTGGAACCCACCCCCAAGATGATCATGGATGCCCCCATGACAGATAGCGTCAAGCGTTGTTGTTACCATCTCAAGGGCAGGAGCAGATCCGTTCCGTTTCCAGAACCGGAGCAGGTAGAGGAGCGTTGTCGGGGTCGGAAATTTGGGTGCCCTGCCAAAACCCCCAAAATCGGGATCGAACCTGAGTGCAAGATCCTCATATCCCCGGACCAGGAGCCGGGAATCGACCCTTCCTCCAGGCAGGTACTCTGCAGTACTTCGCAGGGTTGCTGCCAGCTCCCGTGCAGACTGTTCTAGATCCCCGCGTTGTCCGGCCCAGGTCCCGGCTATCCGGGAAAGGAGATCCAGCAGGCCGGGCATGCCCGCGCGCCCAAAACGGGGAAAGTACGTGCCGGCAAAGAACGGTTCCTTTGCCGGGGTCATGATGATGGAAAGGGGCCATCCGCCCTGGCCGGTCATGTGCTGGCAGGCCATCATGTACACGCTGTCGATATCGGGTCGTTCCTCCCGGTCCACCTTTATCGCGATGTACTTTTCATTGAGGATGGCGGCAACCCCATCGTCTTCAAATGATTCGCGGGCCATGACATGGCACCAGTGGCAGGTTGCATACCCGATTGAGAGAAAGACCGGCTTGTCTTCGCGTGCTGCACGGGAAAAAGCCTCATCCCCCCACGGATACCAGTCAACCGGATTCCTGGCATGCTGCCGGAGATAAGGGCTCTTCTCATCCCGCAGGTGATTGAACGGGTGCTTTTCCTTCTCGTCTGGGGAAGATGCAGAACCGGGTCCCGGCATATACTCCATCATATACCGGCCACACTGATGAGTTTTTTTGCCCTATGGTCAAGGGGAAGACCCTTATGAGGAAGCGGCAACCATGATCCGGTAGATACGGTTGCTCATGGAATCTGACGGAATTGTCACCATTTTACTGATTGGTGCGACAGTGGTTGCCATCTCGTATGTCCTTGACCATGTCTGGGCAGCGACAATGCCCTCGAGGACGCTTTACTATCTTCTCCGCGCCCCGGGGGTGATCCTCCATGAATGCGCCCACATGGCAGGCTGTATTATCACCGGCGCCCGGATCCAGCATGTGGTCTTCTTCTCGCGGGAAGGGGGATCGGTCACCTACACCCGTCCACTCATCCCGTACCTGGGTGATGTCATCATCAGCACCGCGCCGCTCTTTGTCATCCCCCTCGTCCTCTCCGGGATTACCTGGGTTTTTTTAACCTTTCTTGGCTGTACTTTTCCGATCTTTCCCCCGACCATTGGATCCTTTGACGCATTCCTGATGCTGGGGAGTAAGATCATTGAAACATTCCATACCAATCTCGTTTTGCAGTTCAATGGCTGGTTTCTCCTGTACATCTACCTGACAACAAGCCTCATCCTTTCTGTGTCCCCAAGCCGCCAGGACATGAAAAATGCTGCTATTGGTATCTTTCTTTTGACCCTTGCGGGTATCATGATTCTTTTGAGCGGGATACCGGTGGCGACCGGGATCCTGGCAGAATTTTTGCGCCTGCTTGAGATCGGGTTCACCCTCGGACTGGTGTATGGCCTCATCGCACTCCTCCTCTCTTTGCCGCTCATTCTCCTGTACGGGTTTTCCCGGGCAAGGCAGTAATACCAGGATGCAGTAAGATCGGTATTAATTGATCCAAAAGGCTACCTTTTTACGGTATGGCATCTGCGACTGGTCAAAGGAAAAAGGAAGACGATACAGCTGGTTCGCGTCTGTCTCCGGTCATGCGCCAGTACCAGGATCTCAAGAATGAGCATCCGGACACGGTGCTGTTATTCCGGATTGGGGACTTTTACGAGACCTTTTACCACGATGCCGAACTTATCGCACGGGAACTGGATATCGTCCTCACCTCGCGATCCAAAAGCGGAGAAAACAAGATTCCCCTTGCCGGGGTTCCCTATCACGCTGCTGAAGGGTACATTGCAAAACTGGTGGGAAAAGGCTACAAGGTTGCCGTAGTTGAACAGGTTGACGATCCAAAGACCACAAAAGGGATCCTCCGGCGCGAACTCGCGCGGATCATCACACCGGGCACCGTTATCGATCCCTCCATGCTGGGTTCCGCATCGGCAACCTATCTCATGGCGCTCTGCCCTGATGCCAAAGGGAAGGGTTGGGGGAGCGCATTTCTGGACATCTCTACCGGGGATTTTTTTGTCTCAACGCTTAATCACGATGAGACCCTGCAGAACCTGGTGTCCGAGATCGCCCGCTACCACCCGGCGGAATGCATCCTTCCTTCCAGCGTCCCGGCNNCAACTTGCAGAAAAGATCGGCCGGCTGGGGATTCTTGTTTCCCGGTTCCGTGACGAGGCGTTTGGCAGTGAGCGTGCCACAAAGATGCTTTGTTCACATTTCAGCGTTGCATCCCTTGCCGGCTATGGCTGTGATGACCCTTCTGCGGTCGGGGCTGCCGGGGCTGCACTCGCGTATGCAAAAGAGACGCAGCAATCCCCGCTTGCCCATATCACCGGGATTTCCACCCGTTCATCGTCCCAGTCGATGACACTCGATGCCATCACGCTGCGCAACCTTGAAGTGACCGAGAGCATCCGTGGCGGTGCAAAAGGCCAAACGCTCTTTTTTTGTCTTGACCAGACAAAAACCCCGATGGGCAGCCGGCTCCTCCATGACCAGCTGGTCCGGCCGCTCATTGATATCGCGACAATCCAGGAACGGCTGGATGCCGTGGAATATTTTGTTAATACTACCACCACCCGGCTTGCCCTCATCACAACGCTTGCCCGGTTTACCGATATCGAACGGATTGCCGCACGGGTATCCTATGGGAACGCCGGGCCGCGGGATCTCATTGCACTGGCCGATTCTCTTGCGGCCCTGCCGGATCTCAGGCATACCCTTACCGGCTCCGATCCATCTCATCTCCCAAATCTTGTCAGGAATGCATTAGCAAATATCCGTGAACTTCCCGAGACCATCGCGCTCATCCGCAATGCAATTGTCGATGATCCCCCCGCGATCGCAAGGAACGGCGGGACCATCCGCCGGGGATACTCCGCTGAACTTGATGAGATCACCACCGAACTTCACTCCGGCAAAGACTGGATCGTTCAGTTACAGGAAACTGAACGGGAAAAGACCGCAATTAAGTCGCTCAAGATCGGGTATAACCGGATCTTCGGGTATTACATCGACATCACCAAGCCCAACCTCCCGCTGGTCCCGGCACATTACGAACGAAAGCAGACCACTGCTACCGGGGAACGTTACACCATTCCGGAACTCCAAAAAAAGGAGGCGATCATCACCAATGCAGACGAGAAAGTCCTCTCGCTCGAACGCGAACTCTATGGGGATCTTCTCAATGACCTGCGGGAACGCGTCCCTGATTTGCAGACCATCGCTTCCGGTATCGCGGTACTCGATGTCAGCGCGGCTCTGGCCGAAGTGGCAAAGACCAGGAATTACGTGCGCCCGCGGCTTGACAACGGGGACGGACTCATGATCCGCGACGGGCGGCACCCGGTCGTGGAGCAGGGTGTCCGCGGGGGTTTTGTGCCAAACGATGCCGATCTCTCGGGTAGCGATACGCAGATCCTCATCATCACGGGTGCCAACATGGCAGGGAAATCAACCTACATGCGGGCAACAGCCCTCATCTGCATCATGGCGCAGGCCGGCAGTTTTGTTCCGGCCCGGCATGCCAGCATCGGGATCATCGACCGGATCTTCACGCGGGTAGGCGCATTCGATGACCTTGCCAGCGGGCAGAGCACCTTCTTTGTCGAGATGCTGGAACTTGCAAATATTCTCAACAACGTGACAGGCAAAAGCCTTGTCATCCTTGATGAGATCGGCAGGGGGACGAGCACGGCGGATGGCTGCTCGATTGCAAGGGCCGTCTTAGAGTATCTCCATGGAAAGGGAAGCACCGGGCCAAAGACCCTCTTTGCCACCCACTTCCACGAGTTGATCACTGCTGAAGGGACCCTAAAACGGGTGAAGAACTACCATTT
>DUHF01000037.1 GCA_013331015.1 Methanoregula sp. | reverse complement strand
ACACCCTTGCGTACAAGGGGATGGGAATCTTTTCGGGCAACAATGCCGACCTCCCGACCCAGCTCTGGATCGCTGCCCGGTACTTCCAGAGCATCACATTCCTCATCGCCACGCTCTTCATCGGGAGATTCATCACCCGCGACCGGAAGTACGATACCGGAATTATCATTGCAGCCTGCACCGCTGCCTCTGCCCTGCTGTTTGCCAGTATCTTTGCCTGGCAGATCTTCCCGCAGTGCTTTGTTGAGGGGAGCGGGCTCACGCAGTTCAAGATTTACAGTGAGTACCTCATCTCGCTCATCCTGGTTGTCACCATCGTAATGCTGTTCCGGAAGCGGGAGCATTTCGATCCCGCGGTATGGCGATACCTCATTGCCGCACAGGTCTTCCTCATCCTTGGGGAACTGGCGTTCACGTCCTACGTGAGCGTGTACGGGTTCATGAACATGCTCGGCCACCTCTTCCGGCTCCTCTCGGTGTACCTCTTCTACCGGGCGTTCGTGGTCATCGCCCTGACCCGGCCGTACGACCTCCTCCTNNGCTCAACGAGCGGTTCAAGGAACTGAACTGCCTGTACGGGATCTCGACCCTGATGGAACGACCCGAAATCTCCCTGGATGAGATCGGAAATCATATCGTGATCCTTATTCCCCCGGCTATGCAGTACCCGGAGATCGCCCGGGCACGCATTGTACTGAACGGAAAAGAGTTCCAGACTCAAGGGTTCCATACAACCCCCTGGATGCTTGCCCGGGAAATTCTGGTCGGGGGCAATCCGGTTGGCCGGACTGAAGTCTGTTACCTTGAGGAGCGCCCGGCTCTCCATGAAGGGCCGTTTATGCAGGAGGAACGGTACCTGGTCAATGCCATCGCGGAACGGATGGGCCATATCATCAATCGCATGCAGGCTGAAGAGACCCTGCGGGAGAGCGAGGAGAAGTACCGGTCCCTGTTTGAGAACATGCTCGAAGGGTTTGCGTACTGCCGGATGATCTACGATGACGAGCAAAAGCCCGCCGACTGGGTGTATCTTGATACCAACCGGGCGTTCGGCGACCTGACCGGCCTCCACAACATCACCGGAAAGCGGGTGCTTGAAGCGATTCCTGATATCCGTAAGCTGACCCCGGAACTGTTCGAGACCTACGGTCGTGTTGCAAGTACGGGGAACCCGGAGAAGTTCGAGATCGATTTCAAACCGCTGGGGAAGTGGCTGAATGTCTCGGTCTTTTCCCCGCAGACGGGATATTTTGTCGCGGTCTTTGAGGATATCACAAAACGCAAACAGATAGAAACCGCCCTGCACAACACCACCGAAGAACTCAACCAGTTCTTTACCGTTGCCCTTGACCTTCTCTGCATTGCCGACACGGACGGGTATTTCCGCAAGCTGAACCGGGCCTTTGAAACCACGCTGGGGTATCCACTGGATGAACTGATGGCGCACCGGTTTCTGGATCTCGTGCATCCCGATGATCTAAATAGTACTCTTGAGGCAGTTGCTGCTCTGAAGAATCAGGAGGAAGTGGTGGGTTTTGAGAACCGGTACCGGTGCAGCGATGGCTCCTGGCGCTGGATCGAGTGGCGGTCCTTCCCTTCAGGGAACCTGATCTATGCTGCAGCACGGGATATCACCGAACGCAAGCTGGCAGAAGAGACGCTGAGACGTGCCCGGGACTTCTACTTAAAAGTCCTCGATGACTTCCCCAACCCGATCTGGCGTGCGGATGTGCACGGGAAATGCGATTACTTCAACAAGGACTGGTTATCGTTCACCGGCCGGAGCCTTGAGCAGGAACTCGGAGACGGGTGGGCGGAGGGTGTGCACCCGGGCGATCTCGACCGGTGCCTGAAGATCTATCGTGACAATTTTACTTTGCGAAAACCCTTTGAGATGGAGTACCGGCTCCGGTACCATGACGGCACGTACCACTGGTTGTTTGACAGCGGGAAACCGTTCTACACGCCGGACGGGGAATTTGCCGGGTATATTGGTTCCTGCTATGATATCCAGGGCCGGCGGCAGGCCGAGGATGCGCTCCTGCAGGTGAACCGGAAACTGAACCTGCTCTCCAGCATAACACGGCACGACATCAACAACCAGCTCTTCTCGCTTAAGGCATTCCTCGAACTCTCCAAAGAGACCCTTGAGGATCCAGCCCAGATGTCGGAATATATCCTCAAAGCGGAGCGGGCGGCAGATGCCATCGAGCGGCAGATCGTATTCACCAAAGAGTACCAGGATCTTGGCGTGAAGGCGCCGGCCTGGCAGTCGGTGGAGGAGTGCGTGGAGAAAGCCCGGGCCACGCTTCACCTGCGGGACATCCGGGTCCTGTCCGAAGCTGGCGATCCTGAAGTGTATGCCGATCCGCTGCTTGAGAAGGTCTTTTACAACCTGATCGATAATGCCCTGCGGTACGGGGGGGCGGGGATGACGGAGATCCGGATCACGGCAACGGAATCGGACAGCGGGTTCGTGATCGCAGTCGAAGACAACGGCATCGGGATCTCTTCAGAAGACAAGAAGCGCCTGTTCGAGCGGGGTTTTGGGAAGCATACCGGTCTTGGCCTTTTCCTGTCAAAGGAGATCCTTGCCATCACCGGCATCACCATCATGGAGACCGGTGAGCCGGGTAAAGGCGCCCGGTTCGAGATCCTTGTGCCGAAGGGAGCGTACCGCATTTCCCCATCCTCCTGAACATCGTACTGGCACTATCCGGCCCAGGTTGCAATGCCCGCACCCGGAATGCTGCCTGATCCGGGCTGAGAGGCCAAAGGTGCTCATGAGTATCAGGACCGGCCCGTTGCTCCCCCCGATCCTATGGGCAGTCCTGGCGAGTCCGGATGCAAAGGTGCCGCTATTTGCCCGGTCCCTGCGAGTGCCATGCCAATAGCGGTCTGGCAAAACCGTTCGATCTTACCATCAGTAACCGGCTCAGAAAAGATCCCGGGGCTTCCTGGCTTTCCGGGAATGCACAACCCGCGAAAAAAAAATTCCGGGAACCGGGTCTTGCCGGGCCATTGAACCTGGCCGGAATTTTTTTTATTGTGTACGATTGTCGTGATGGAGACGGGTTGAACCGGATTGGATGCGTGGATTTTTTTATTCACGCCAGTCAGGCTGTTTGGGAAATACCGGACGGGACGTACCGGTGCATCCCTAAAAAACTCCTCAGCGCAACAACTGCTCATTGCGGTGAAAAACCCTGTCTGCCCTCCCTGAAAAACCATCGGGAATACCATGGATCCCCCTTGTTCTCCGACGTAAAACCCGGATACCTCATTCCAAGGGCCACAGTGCCCCTCCGGGCACGGTTTCACCCCCTGGCATGACACAAAACCCGTACCCCCTCATTTTTCGCCTTCAGAATGTTGCCATATATTGCCTCCCTTCTCCGGCGTAAAAACTGATTGATGGCACACATTATTGCCGGTATTTTTAGAATTATTGCCTCCCCGGCACCAGGGTTCTCTCCTTTCCTTGGTTTTCTCCGACGGAGGGTCGGATTGCAAAGACCTCATCTCACTATGCACCCTCCATTCCCGTCAACCCCCACATATTCACCGAATATTCCGGCAACCAGACCTTATTTCTCCGACGTAAAACCCGGATACCTCATTCCAGGGGCCACAGTGCCCCTCCGGGCACGGTTTCACCCCCTGCCATGACCCAAAACTCGTACCCCCTCATTTTTCGCCTTCAGAATGTTGCCATATATTGCCTCCCTTCTCCGGCGTAAAAACTGATGGATGGCACACATTATTGCCGGTATTTTTAGAATTATTGCCTCTGGATCCAAAAAAAACTGCCAGGCGGAGCCCGTACAATGCCCGGATTCGACCATCCCAAAAATACTGATCTCCACCCGCGGGAGGGTTTATTTTAAGATCGGAAGAGTCCTGTGGCTGGAGACCCCGGGCCGGCCCTGGAAGGATCCGGAGAACCGGGCAGGTAAGAGCTGAGCCTGCCGGGCGGACCTGGCATCCGGTTCCTTTGAGTGACCGGCAATCATTCCGGGTCATGCGACAGCGCCGGGAGTGAAACAAAAAAAGCGCCAGAGCCTGGCAAATAATTTTTTCCAAAGCAAAAAAAAAATTAAAAAAATCCGGAAAAAATTTTACAGGCCTTTTTTTTTTATCCGGCCAACGGCCCGGGTGCTCCCCCCGGATAAACCTGTCCGTTGCGGTCAATCTCAACAAGCCCGTCCGCAGTCACGCGAAAGAACCGCCATGTGCCATGCCGGGAGCGGAGCCAGAGCTCGCGTGAGATGGCGGCGCCCTGCACGATCGCCCGGAGCCGTACAAGATCTTTTTTGAACTCTGCCTCGATCTCGGGCAGGGTTGCGAGGATCTGCGGTGCGAACCGCACGCGGACGAACGCAATCATCCCCGCGGCAACGATGGTGAGATGGTACAGGGCCTCCCGGTTATGGAGGGTAAGCTCGACCTTTCCCCGCAACCGGGCAAGGGAGATGCCCTCGGGAAGCGTCCGGCGGGGCCGTGGTGTTTTGTTCATCGTGGGCACCCCCGCCCCCGCGTCCCGGTAATTCCTGTGTCAAATCCTCTCGTTTCCTCTGCCGGGGCCATCAAATCCCGGCCATGGATATTTTTGCCTATTTTACCACCTCTCGTGGATCATCATGTTCCTCAAGCGATACATTTTCGGGTAGCAAGCATCCGACCCCCGGCACCCCATCATGTCGATAATGCCATGATGAACCGTGTCCTTATGCCTTCAAAAAGAACGGCTGACGATGCAGATGAGAGCGGAGGATTCCGTTTGCGGTCCCGGTCAAAACCAGGAAGATCCCACACGTGCTCACAGGGCCGGGGCCATGATCTTTATCGTCAGCGGGTTGCAGAGGTCGTGGAGCATGGTGATTATTATATAAAAACCGGGTATGGTTATAGGTTTTCTGGTCGTCCGGCGAACGGGGAGGTAAAAAAAGACTCCCGTGCCTGCCGAAAAGAACCAAGTAGTACCTTGTCGAATAATTCTTTACGGAAGGTCTCATGGCACAAAAATCCATCCTCATTGTGGAAGATGAGCAGATCGCTGCAATGGATTTACGGGAGTTGATCCAGTCTCTCGGGTACCGGGTCATGGGTATTGCCTCCACCGGTGAGAAGGCGGTGATGATGGCTGACGCCGAAGTTCCCGACCTCATCCTCATGGACATTCACCTTGGCGGCGTGATCTCCGGTATCGAAGCGGCCGAGAAGATCCTCTCGCGCCACAGCGTACCCGTCATCTACGTGACCGCGTATGCTGATCCCGAACTGGTCGAGCGGGCCAAGAAGACCCGGCCGTACGGGTACATCCTCAAACCGTATGATGAACGCGGGATCCGGACCGAGATCGAGATCGCGCTCTACAAGTTCGGTCTTGATCAAAATTTTTTGGGAGAATATGCCACTCTTGCCGAGTGGGTGAAGCAGCGGACCGAGGAGCTGGCTGCGGCCAATGAAGCGCTCAGAAAGAGCGAGACCCGGTACCGTCTCCTCTTTGAACGGACCGGCGAGGGGATCTTCATCTTC
>DUHF01000044.1 GCA_013331015.1 Methanoregula sp. | reverse complement strand
ATGATGCTGCCGGGCTGATAACGGCCCTTGGCTATGAAAATATGCATATCTACGGGGTCTCGATGGGTTCTTCGGTCTCCCAGCAGCTTGTCATCGATCACCCCGAACGCGCCAGGAAAGTGGTCCTGGATTCTGTGACCTACAGCATCCGGGTCCCCGAGACAAAACTCCTGTTCACCATCATTAATCAGACCGCGTCCGATCCCACCCAGCCGGCGGGTGTCCAAAACGAAGCACAGGCAAACCTCGTATGGAACGGGTCATGGGACCATCTCTCCGGGATCGATAAGGATGTCATGCTCGTTGTGGGTACTGATGATGTCCTGACACCAGATGCTGTTGCCGTCCGGATGGCCGGGCAGATCAACGGGTCATGGCTCGTGCGGTTCAAGGGACTCCCGCATGTCGGGTCCCATTATGCCCCTGTTGAATATGGAAAGAACGCCCTAGATTTCCTTGGCATGGACCAGTCCCCGTTAAACCAATAATTTTCTGGCATTCCCGGAAGCCAGCCTCCCTTTTTTTCGGGTGGATATGAGTAATCTGCTCCTCATTTTGAGCGGGAACGGGAACCCGCCCCCGGTTTTTGGAAGTCCGGTGACCGGGAATGGTCAAACCCCGAACTTTCACCCCGCCCCCATCCCCTTATTATCCCCCGCAACCAAATCTCTCCATCAGCCAATGGACTTCATCAGCCACCCCCTCATCAGGCCGGATACCATCGAGAAGCGGGAGTACCAGCTCTCCATCGCAATGAAAGCGCTGGACGCGAGCACGATGGTGATCCTGCCAACCGGTCTCGGGAAGACCGCCGTCGCACTCCTCACCGCTGCGTCCCGTCTCTACAATGAAGGGGGCAAGGTGCTCATGCTCGCCCCGACAAAACCGCTCGTGGAGCAGCACCTCCGGTACTTTGAGCGGTACCTTCTCGCCAGACAAAACGGCGAATCCATCGCATCCCCGTTTGTCATGTTCACCGGTGAAGCCCCGCCTGCCGAGCGGACTGCCGAATGGGAACGGGCCACCGTCATCCTCGCAACCCCGCAGGTCATCAAGAACGACCTCATCGCGGGCCGGTACACCCTTGCCGATGTCTCATTGCTGGTGGTCGATGAGTGCCACCGGGCCGTGGGTAACTATGCCTATGTCTTCCTTGCCCAGCGCTACCTTGCGTCGGCCAATAAGCCCCTCCTGCTCGCGATGACGGCATCGCCGGGCGGGGCGCAGGTGAAGGTGCAGGACGTCTGCGCCAATCTCGGGATCGCGCATGTCGAGACCCGGACCGAGAACGATCCTGATGTGCAGCCGTATGTCTTCGAGCGGGACCTCGAATATGTCAGTATCGACCTCCCGCCGGACCTGAAATCCGCCACCGCGATCATCAACGGGCTCATCGAGGACCGGCTCGCCCTCCTCGCCTCGCTCCGGTTCACCGTGCCGAAGCGTGAGAAGCTCTCGATGAAGGCCCTCAACGCCCTCAACGCCCAGATCCAGCAGCGGATCGCAAGCCGGGACCCCACCGGCTACGCTGCCGCATCGGTCTACGCCGAGTGCATGAAACTGAAGCATGCCGTGACCCTTGCCGAGTCACAAGGAAGCGAGGTGCTGAAAGGCTACCTGGCAAAACTCATGGCCGAAGGCACCGGGTCGGGGGGGAGCAAGGCCAGCCAGCGGCTCGCAGCCGACCAGTCCTTCCGCGAGCTTTTTGCCCGGTCAACGGAGTGGACAACAGAGCTTCACCCGAAAGCCGGAATCGTGCTCGATCTGGTCAAATCCCAGATCGCGGCGTTCCCCGACAGCCGGATCATCGTCTTTGCCACGTACCGGGATACCGTGCAGCTCCTCTTCGACCACCTCACTGCCCACGGCATCGCCTGCGAGCGGTTCGTGGGGCAGGCAACCAAAGATTCCGAGAAGGGGCTCAGCCAGAAGAAGCAGATCGCGGCCCTCACCCGGTTCCGCGAAGGCGAGTTCAAGGTGCTCATCGCAACCTCGGTTGGCGAGGAAGGGCTCGATGTTCCGGCAACGGATATGGTTATCTTTTACGAGGCGGTCCCTTCCGAGATCCGGTCCATCCAGCGCAAGGGACGGACGGGGCGGT
Organism: Methanoregula sp.; assembly: GCA_013331015.1. Classification (GTDB taxonomy): domain Archaea; phylum Halobacteriota; class Methanomicrobia; order Methanomicrobiales; family Methanospirillaceae; genus Methanoregula; species Methanoregula sp11803u. The sequence continues at coordinate 3,382 of DUHF01000044.1, read as the reverse complement.
CCGGTGCCGGCCGGGTGGTTGTTCTCGTCACCAAAGGCACCTCCGATGAGGTCTTCCAGCATGTCAGTGCATCGAAGGAGAAGATGATGCACAAGAGCATGCGCACCCTTGGCTCGGCAACGAACCCCATCCAGCGCCCCGTGGTTGCAGACCAGACCGCGATAGAAGAGTTCACCCCGCAGGGACCGAAGATCGTCATCGACGACCGCGAGACCTCCTCAAAAGTCGTGGAACTCCTCTCGGAAACGGGAGCCGCGATCCGGCTCGAACGGCTCCCCCACGGGGACTACGCCATCGGCGAGCGGATCCTGGTCGAGCGCAAGACTGCCCGCGACTTCGTGGACACACTCATCAACCGCGACCTGCTCGGGCAGGTGAAGGTTATGGCCGAAGCCGTGACCCGGCCGGTGATGATCATCGAAGGCGGCGACCTCTACACCCAGCGGGACATCCACCCGAATGCCATCAAGGGGGTGCTTGCCGCACTCACCGTCGATATGGGCGTCTCGCTCCTCTTCACCCGCGACGAGGAGGACACGGCGCAGATGCTCATGGTGCTCGCAAAACGCGAGGAAGGGGAGCGGGGCGAGCGCAAGGCACATCCCCACAAGACCCACCGGTCGGTGCGGGAGGATCAGGAGTACATCGTCTCGGCGTTTCCGGAGATAGGGATGAGGAATGCTCGTTTATTGCTGGCTCACTTTGGATCGCTTCAGGCGATTGTGAATGCTTCGCTTGAGGAGCTGGTTGCGGTGAAGGGGATTGGGGAGAAGACGGCGGCGAGGGTGTTTGAGCTGAGCCGGGCGAGGTACGGGTGATCTTCCATTCTGATTTTATTTTAAAGATGGGGGCTGATGCCCCCCATACCCCCAATTATGATAGGTGCCGCCGCCCCGATGGGGGCGCTCCCGCGGCGGCCTCAACTGCCGTACAAATCCCAAAACCGGTAATTTTACCCAGTGAGGACCCGACGAGGCGGCCAAGCGACCCCCGAAGGGGGTGGGAGGGCTCGCAACTCCACAGCATTTTTTCATTATATCGAAGGCTCTGATGCGGGCCCCCCTCGCTCCGGCGCGTCAATACACCCGGCGAAATATTCCTTCACTATGAATGCACAAATAATAAGAACACGTCAACCAGAAATAGGGTAGGCAATACCATGGATGCACTCACGCTCCTCCGGCTCCACGAACCGGAACTGAAAAGAAGGTTCGGTGTAGCAAAGATCGGCATCTTCGGCTCATTCGCACGCGGAGAGGAGCGGCCGGACAGCGACATCGACATCCTCGTAACATTTCAGGATGGGAAAAAGACTTTTGATAACTTTATGGGAACCAGATTTTATCTCGAAGATCTCTTCGGGCGGAAAGTCGATCTGGTGACTGACACCGCGCTCAAACCCCTTATCCGCGATCCTATCCTGCAGGACGTTCTTTATGCCTAGATCCCAGCTGCTGTATCTCAATGATATCGCGGAAGCCACCGGAAACATACGGTTGTATGTCGGGGACCTGACATTCGACGAGTTCAGGAATGAGAGGATGCGGGTCGACGCGGTTGTCCGCAATTTTGAGGTGATTGGGGAGGCCGTCAAGAATCCTAGTGATGACCTGAAGACGCAATTCCCTGCCACGGACTGGAAAGCCGTTGCCGGGTTTCGCGACACGCTCATTCATGGATATTTCGGGATCGATATGGAGATCCTCTGGGATATCATCGTCAACAAGATCCCGTCATTGGAAGAAGAGATTGCCCGGATTATTGCGTATGAGAAAACCCGTGGAATCTGAATCTGGTTCCAATCTTTAATTTTCATCATTTTCCTTCACAACCGATCGATCCTGGCACTGGCAATCACATCTCCTGAAAAATTCCTGGTTGTGCATGAAATGGGGGAGATGACGGCCCGGAAGGTGCACGAGGTGTTCCGGGCGGGGTACGGGGGATCTCTGATTTTCGGCGAGTATTCTCAACCGAAATTTGTGATGCCCAGCCGCCGACCAAAAAGGGCGCCCCGCGGCGGTCTCAACTGCCGTACAAATCCCAAAACCGGTAATTTTGCCCAGTGAGGCCCCGAGGAGGCGGCCGAGCGACCCCCGAAGGGGGTGGGAGGGCTCGCAATATCACAGAGCACTACAGTACGCTGTAAATCAAATTTCTGGATCTCTTTTTTTTATCAATCGGCCATTCAATTCTCAACGACCCCCCTCCCATCCGGAAAAAATTTCAATCGACCCCTCGCCTCCTGCCCGGAATTTTTCAATCGCGATCCGATCGATCAGCAGGAACGCCCACGCCGGGTACAGGAAAAAGTTGTAAAGTACGCTCTTGATAAATCAAGTACTTACCCGGTATTCGGGAAGGTAACTTACACCATTTTTTCACGATTGATCAAAGAAGGGAGGGGGGGTCCTAAAAAAATACCCGGGATCGGACCGGGATCACGACCCGTCCAGCATCATCTTCACGATCGAATTTGTAGCCGGGTCCGCAAAGAACCGGAATGCCATCTCGCCATCTGCCGTGATCCGGTACGCCGTCTCCCGCCGGCTCCGCCGGTCCCGTACCTCCCCGGCGAGCCCGGCACCAGTCAGGGTCGCCATGAACCACGAAAACGTTGCCTGCGACAGGTCGTTTGCCGGTTTTAGCCCGCGTTTGCCAGCAACAACCGGGGCACCCTCAACCGGTTTTTTAGCACGCTGGCGGATGTAGTACGGCCAGACCTGCTGGAACAGGTACTGCCGGGGAACGAACGGGACATCCGGGTTGGCGGGAACTGGGCGGTTCCGCAGGAGCACTGCGAGGATCGTCTGGTAGTTCACGTTTACCATCATTGCCCGTATGTCCCGGTCCGGCACCGGCACCTGCTGCGGCATCTTCCCGTCGAACGAGCTCCAGACATCGCCGCCAAGCCACGGGGCAAGCGCAAAGAGTGCCATACAGAGATCCCGTGATCCTCCCGAGAGATCGAACGTGAAACGGGCCCTTTTGTTCTCGCGCCGGATCTTCGTCAGAACCGTCCGGGCGGACGAAAGGACCGGGCAAAAGACCGTCTCGCGGGCGAACGGGATATCAAGCGATACCGCGATCTCCTTCACCGATTCAACTGCATGGCGGGTTGCAGCCCGATCCTTTTCGATCTGCGGGTTCTGTGAGATGCCGTAGGTTCCGCCATCGGCAACGACATACGTTCGGGTGATGCCCGGGAGCTCCCGCAGCATTGCCGCAAATGCCGTGTGGATCGTTTCTCCCGCGCTGATGATATGGACGTGTTCGCCCGGATGCATGGATCAGGATCGCGGATAATCGGTTAAATGCTTGCAGGTCGGCAGGTTCTGAATTGCAAAAGTGCTCCTGGAAAAACCATCATGTGTCAGGAGGG
>DUHF01000045.1:1739-4265 GCA_013331015.1 Methanoregula sp. | reverse complement strand
AGCGCACCCAGTTCCAGACATCGCCACCGGCAACTGCCCCGATCAGGAAGACCACGATCATCAGGAACAGGACACCGTACATCCCCCGGGTGCTCCGGTCCCCTTCAACCGGCGACGGGTAAGGCACGATAATGACATGCCGGGTAGCTTCCTGCTGCCGGCACAGGGATCTCCAGTACAAAACGCAGATCAGGACAAAGAAGAAGAGGATGATTACCTGGGACGGGATAACGATCTCAAACGGCCTGCCCTCGACACTGTGGATACCCCCAAGGAGCATCCCGAGAAGGAACGCAGCGGTACCGAAGAAGAACCCGGCATATTCATTGGGGAACATGAGCTCCTGCAGCTGCCGGTTCTGGCACTCGGCCCGCTCGTGCTGGTTGGTCTTCTGGTAGATGATCCCAAGGAGCGCACGGGCATAGGCATCATAGGGATTGATGGTGACTGCCCGTTCCAGTGCATCGGCGGCTTCACAGAGCCGGCCCAGTTTATCCAGCGCCACTCCCATGTTGATCCAGATATCGGCACAACCCGGGTTGATGGAGGCAGCCCGCTTTGAACTGGTCAGCGCCTCTTCGAATCTGCCCAGCGTGATAAGGGCGATGGCCTTGTTGTTGAGGATGATGTCGTTGTCCGGGCTCGTCTCAAGGATTTGGTTATAACAGTTGAGCGCTTCATGGACTTTTCCCTCCCTTGCAAGATTCAGGGCAACTTCGGGTGGCGGAACCGCAGAGGAGGTCATGATCTGATAGTTACCCGTTCACGTTTCGCACAATTAAATCGTTCGCCCGTTTTTACCGGAAGGGAGGCCAACAGGTTCAAACCTCGATGTGGAGAAGAACGCGGATGGCAAGACCGATCACAAAGGAGATGGCGGCAATGCCGAGGCTTATGGCAAGCATCTCGCCGAACCGCCGGTAGAACGGGAGATCCCTTGCCACCGAGATGTAGAACGTGAAAAGAAAGATAACGCCGACAGCTCCTGACAGGGTGCAGAGCAGGGCAAGGTACGGACTCTTGAGGAGGAGGAACGGCAGGATGAGCAGTGCCACGGTGATGACGTACGCTGACCCGGTATACAGTGCAGCCCGCAATGGATCGGCATCTCCCCCGTCCGAACGCTGGGAGAGGTATTCGGAAGCTCCCATGGAGAGCGACGCGGCAATCCCCATGATGAGGCCGGCAACCGCGATGATCTGCGTGTTCTGGAGGGCGAACGTGAGGCCGGCAAGGGTGCCGGTGAACTCGACAAGAGCGTCGTTGAGGCCAAGGACAACCGACCCGACATACCGGAGCCGGTCCTCGTCAATGAGCGCGATTAAGGATTGTTCGTGCTTCTCCTCGTCCGCGATGATGGCCGCATATTCCGGCAGGGCTGCAAGCAGTGCCGGTTCAGCAGCCTGGGCACGGTTCTCGAGGTTCTCCATGAGCTTGAGCGTGAAGGTGATGCCCAGCAGCCATGCCATGACACAATAGCGGGTGATCCGGAACCGGTCGGGGGCGATATCCTGGCCGGTATATCCCTTCCAGACATGGTAATGCTTCAGTTCTTCCTGTGCAATCGCTTTAAGAACCGTCCGGTTATGGTCATCCCTGGTTGTCCGGGCAAGGTGGGAATAGATATGGTGCTCGGTTATCTCGGTCTTCTGGAATGCAAGAATCCGATCCGCAAGAACCGGATCGTCCATCACGTTTTGCATCAGAAAGCCCCGGAAAATTATTATGTGAGATTCATTGCGACGTTCCTATTTTAAGATACGTTCCGTGAGCGTCTGATCTGGAAAGGGAGGTGCCGGAGAGTAAAATGCGGATGCCAAAAAATTTTCTGAAAACATGAAGACACAACCGGAGAAAAGGGCAAAAATCTGCTCTGTAGAAACGCACATGAACGGTCGTTCACACCCGAGCGATGAAAATTTGAATTGCCGAAATCATTTCTGATCTAAACGTTAAGTACACTCAGCTAATTTTCATGGGAAACGATGATGAACCGGCAGGGTTCACACCCAAACGATGAAAATCGGTTGAAAAAAATTGAACACAACCGTCCTCGCCCGTATCCTTCTCGCTCCTTATGGGGGCGGCGAGGACCTAAAGCGTCGCGCAATAGTCATGGGCTTGCGGGTGCGATAACGCTTTTGCGGTGACTCAATACGGGACTCTCTGGACGGACAAACTCTGGTGGGGCATTTCATAAAAAAAACCGAATTGAGGCCGCCACGGGGGCGCCTGTGCGGGGGTGGCGGCAGGCATCGCAAGTGTCATGTAAAAGATCTGGAATCGCAATCTATGATGATTTTCATGGGAAATATTGACCCCTCTTCTGGATTCGATTGCGATGGGGCCACGGGCGCTCGCCGCCTCATCGGGGCTCGCCTTTGAGGAGAATGGCCGTGGATGGGGACCCATGTGAAAAATTTTTAGCAGTAATGAGGGAGTCACCTTCATAAATCTCTCTGAGCGTTTCTGAAAGGTTTTCCCATGAAAATCAGAAAAAAAGATGATGGGGGCAAACTGCCCCCA
>DUHF01000045.1:0-1723 GCA_013331015.1 Methanoregula sp. | reverse complement strand
CTTCAATGAGCGGTATTCCTTGTACGGTAATCTGCCCCGCCGTTCCTCGTGAGGGGCGCCTCGCGGCGGGGGAGCATCCCTTTATCCAATACTCCCGATTTTCATCATTCGGGTGTGAACCGATATTGTTCATGCCTGTTTCTACAGAGCACTAAAATCTTATGCTTTTTGTTGGGAGAGAACATTGATGATACCGGTTAACCGGACCGGTTCGTTCGCGGCATCCCGTTCGATCACCTTTCCACGGACAACAACCCAGGTCCAGCTCCGGTCCTTTGCCGCCAGCCGGAATTCTGATTCAAAGAGCGGTTCTTTTCCCGAGTGATGCTGAGCATACGAGTACAGGATTTTGGGCATGTCGAGCGGGTGGACAAGAGAGGTGCAGGTATCGAGAGTGATAACCGGCAGATCCCCGGGGAGGTACCCGAGGGCCCGGCAGGCCCATTCCTGGATGTCATAGACTCTCATGGCACGGAGATCGACGTCCCAGATCCCGCTGTCACCTGCCTTGAGGGCAAGCGCAAGCCGTTCGCGGCTTTCATGAAGCGCCTGCGCATCGCGTTTCCGCTCGGTCAGGTCTACGATGATCCCCCGGACCCCGGTTGGCTTTTTGCTCTCGGGGTCAACGACCATCCCCCCGATGATGAGCGCCGGAAATGTACTGCCGTCCATTCTTTTCAGCAGGTACTCCTGGCCCTTGCTCACCTTTCCCCAAGCAACATCCATGATGTCAGCCCTGGCACGGTCACGATCCGATGGATCGATGAAGTCAAGGATCGAAATCTTCTCCAGAAGATCGGCCTCATTGAGCCCGAAGAGTTCCCGGCAGATGCGGTTTGAGAAGGTCAGGGTGCAGGAGAGATCCATTTCATACACGCCGGCCGGGACCATGTCGGCAAATCCCTGGTTCATCTCCCGCGATAACTCAAGATCGCGTTTGACGGAGTAGTAGTCGGTGATGTCGCGAAACGATTCGATGGCTCCCGTTACCGCACCCTCGGCATCATACAGCGGGCTTGCGGTAATCCAGAGACGGGCTCCCCGGTTCCCGTTCAGGTGCGGTATGTGGATTTCAGCATTGATCTTGTCCCCGTCCCGCTGGAAAAACCGGTACCGCGGGTCGATCTCCGGGTCTTCCTGGAGCACGAGATCGGCAAGGAGCGGACAGCGTTTTTGATACAGCGGCAGGGCATATTCAAAGTTGCCCTTGCCAAGCATCGCGTCCCGAAAAACACCGGTCATCTGCTCCATGGCATGGTTCCATGCAATGACCCGGCCGTGGATGTCCCGGACAAAGGTCGCATCCGGCAAAAAGTTGATGATATCGTTCATCTGCTGGCGGGACCGTTCAAGTTCGTTTGTGATCCTCCTGCGTTCGATCGAACGCAGGATCTTGTGCCGGAGCTCGGCCATCATCCCCTGCATATCGGACCCTTTCTGGATATAGAAGTCCACGCCATTATCAACGGCTTCGATCACCACCTCCTCCCTCCCCTTGCCGGTGAAGAGGAGGAACGGCAGGCTTCCATGGTGGAGACGGACTTCTTTTAAAAATGCGATGCCGTCCATTCCGGGCATTTCGTAGTCTGAGATAATGGCATCGTAGGAGAGGGTACGGATCTTTTTTAGGGCCTCAACTGCCGAAGTGGTCGTGTCGACAGAAAATTCCCCGCCCCGCTCTAGAAAGATCTTGTTTACGCCAAGAAGGATCTCCTCATCGTCA
>DUHF01000046.1:6029-7918 GCA_013331015.1 Methanoregula sp. | reverse complement strand
GGTCACCTTCATAAATTCCACTGAAGCGTTTCTAAAAAGGTTTCTTACAGAGCAAAAAATGCCTGCGTCCCTGCCGGGATCCCCCTTACGGTACCGATCTCTTCATCAGCGTCACCACATCTGCCGGTAAATTCAGCACATGCATTTTTTTGTGACAGTTCGGGCAGAGGGCTACCGTATTCTCAATGGTATCCGGACCCCCGTCTGCAAGCGGGATGATGTGGTGGACTTCAAGGAAGGGTTCGCCGTCCGGGGTAGCAAACGGGGCCGGCCGGTTACAGAGCTGGCAGGTACCCCCGGCCCGGCGCCTTGCATACTCCGAGACAAGTTCGTCTGCCTGGTATACTTCCGAGACAACCGTGTGCTTTTGATTATCCTTAAGGGAGTACCGTGCCTGGAACTCGAGTTCGTCCATGGGCATCCTGCGCAGGGGTTTTGGGGCCACTGCGGCTTCTGTTGCGGGCAATGCCTTTGTGGCGTGCAGGGGGTGCTTTCCCCCTTTTAACTGCAAGGGGAAGATGAACACATCACGGAGGTTCTGTTCGCTGTCAGGCTGCCTTGACCGGTAGGGGCTGTCAGAGAGTTCAACTTCGCCGATGTAGACATAGTCGCCCTCCAGGAAAACCTCGAACAGGTGCAGTACGGTGCCGTTCTCTTTTGAATCGGCAAGAGCCCGGTTCTGCTGGAGGGAGAGGCTCTGTTCACCCGAGAGCCCCATGCCGGTGTAATGGAAGTGCCTGCCGATCCATTTGTCTTCGTACACCGATCGGGTGTGGTCGGAGATGAGGACAAGGCAGTTTGCTGCGAGTGATCTCCGTATCGCCCCCTGCGGGCTGCACCGGAAGGCTGCCGTCAGCGTCTCGTTGCGGATGACATCGCCAGCCGCAAATGGCAGTTCTGCGTCCGCCGACGCTTCCCGGGAATGGACCCCTTCCAGTTCCACCTCATAGTGGCCGGGTTCCGGCCGGGCACTGAACTGGAGGCAGGGGGTTTCTTCTGATTCCCCCCGGTTCTTTTTGAAAAATTCGAGCCATTGCGGGAACTCTTTGTTCAGTACCGCACCAAAATCCGGCCGCCACATCATCCGGATCAGGGGGGGATCGTGGATGGTCTTCTCGATGAATGCATCGAAGCGGCGGTTCGCGTGCCAGAACACGATCTTCTGCTTCTCACCCGGCGTCAGGTTCTCAACAGAAAAGAACGCCCTGACCGGCTGCGGGATAGTCATTTCCCGGAACAGGAAGACGGCCCGGTCGGTCTTTTTGACTGCGGCAACTCCCGGCTCGATGATCCATGAGAGGTCTTCGCTTTCATCCGGGATCCCGGCTGAATCTTTTCCCGAGTTAAGTATCTCCTCAATCTCGTACATGTCTTACCTCTTTTTCATGCACCCTGCGGTTCTTCTTTACCGGAACGAGTCTGTCGATGAGACTTGGGTGGATGAGGATAAGTTAGTTTTCACTGGCGCGGGTGGGGGAAACGGCCGGCAGAAGATCGCCCTCACCGGGGTGTACGGGACGAAAACTCTGGCTTTCCGGCATTTTTTTGTGGTCTTATGCGGCACAACCGGTCTTCTGGAAAACCGCTATTCGGTTTTTACCCGTCAAAATTTGTCGTTCCTGGCAATCCGGGGATTATCCAGCCAATTGCGCATTTCATAACAAATTGTTTCCCCGTACCGGTTTTTCGGATTTTCCTGCAAAAATCAGACCGCAAGTGAAGAATTGATGTGATTCTATGCGGGAAAATGCCTTTCTGACCAAAATCTTTATTCCATTTGAAATTAAGAGAAAAATTACCGTATCCGGTAAGGAGGTGAGAACAGAGATGGTAGCAACAAAACCGGCAGCAAAGAAACCTGTCGCCAAGACGGTAGCAGCAAAGAAGCC
>DUHF01000046.1:3819-5941 GCA_013331015.1 Methanoregula sp. | reverse complement strand
AGCCCGTTGCAAAGAAGGCCGCAGTTAAGAAACCTGTCGCCAAGACGGTAGCAGCAAAGAAGCCTGTTGCAAAGAAGGCCGCAGCAAAGAAACCTGTTAGCAAGACGGTAGCAGCAAAGAAGCCCGTTGCAAAGAAGGCCGCAGCAAAGAAACCTGTTGCAAAAGCAGCGGCAAAGAAGAAATAATTTTTCAACGTTTTTTTTTGATTTTTGCCTCCGTAATTCCGGACATGAACGCGGGTGGGTTCGTCCCGAACCAAAAAAACCGACAAATGATCATTTCCCGTTTTGAACTGCCGCGGAGCCGGCGGAGATTATTGTGCTGGGAGTTTTTGGGGCGTCAAGGTCCAATCAGCCTGTCTACCAGGATCCCGGTCACCTGCACCGATCAGAGAAGAGCCGTTTTTTTAAAGTTTCCTGTGCGGCAATCCGGACAGCCATCCTCCAAACGGATATGGTGCGCGAACCCGTCGGTATCCCCACAACTCCCGCAATCTTCATTATCAGGATGTGAACCTGCGTTCATGCACGTTGCTCCAGGGAAAAAAACCATCCCTGTTGTGCCGGGGGAACCGGCCGGCACAACCCCCGCCTCTCTTACCTCTGCATATCCAGCATATCTTCCGGGATGCCAAGGTACGCCACCCCGCTCCTCCAGCCTTCGTTGCGACGACGGGCATACTCGAGCATGAACTTCTCTTTGAGCACCGGATCGTTTGCGAGGCGCTCGTAGAGCTGCTCTGCAAACGCGGGCAGGATCACGCAGGCCTCCTTCTTTGCCACGCCATCAAGGATGGTCCGCGCCGCTTCTTCGGCCGGGATTGCCTCTTTTGGCACCCCGGCTTTCCCGAAGATGGCGGTTGCAACATTGGCCGGGCAGATGGACGTGAAGACGATGCCCGCTTCAGCGAACTCGTAGCGGAGCGATTCGGTCATGCCCGAGACGGCATACTTCGTGGCGCAGTACACAGCCTGGGACGGGAGAGGCAAAATCCCGGCAATGGACGATGTGTTCACAATATGCCCGCTCTTCTGCGCCAGCATAACCGGCAGGGCATAGTGGATGCCGTAGATGACCCCCCAGAGGTTGAGATCGATGGCCTTCTTCCACATGTCGAGCGTCAGGTACCCGCTCGGGTGCGTCATGCCGATGCCGGCATTGTTGAAGAGGTAGTCGAGCCGGCCGTCCTCACGAACGCAGGTATCGATCATCCCCTTCACCTGGTCGGCAACAGTCACGTCCACGGCCGCGAACCTCGCATTCGTATACGCGGTAAATGACGCTTTCGCCTTCTCCACGCTCTCCTGCCGGCTCCCGATCACCCAGACTGTTGCGCCGCGTTTCAACAACTCTTCCGATACCGCGTAGCCGATGCCGGAGGTTCCCCCGGTCACGATTGCAATCTTTCCCGCAAATACATCACTCATGATCTCACCTTCAGGTTCTGCGGGCATGCACCCTGGCATCCCGCATGCGCTTCTTTTTCGCATTACCTCCGCTTTTTCTGCGATGCGCGGAACTCCTGGTACTCCGGGGACGCGAAGATCGCGCGGGTCTCGGACTCGGCGTATTTGTGCGCCATGTCCCGGAATGCCGGGTCTTTGCACTTCTCCAGCACCTCACGCATAAATGCCGGAAACACGATCATGCGTTCTTTCTTTGCTACACCATCAAGGATGATCCGGACTGCTTCCTCCACCGGTACCGCGCCGTCTGGGATGCGCCCTTTGAAGATCGGCGTTGCAACATCGCCCGGGCAGACGACCGAGAAGAAGATGTTCTCTGGCAGGTACTCGTAGTACAGGCAGTCGGAGAGGCCGATCACGGCGTTCTTGGTTGCAACGTACAGCGTCTGGTACGGGGAGCCGTAGAGCGCGGCAACCGAGGAGGTGTTGATGATGTGGCCGCTTTTTTGCTCCCGCATCACCGCAAGCGCTGCATTGACGCCGTAGATGACGCCCCAGAGGTTGATGTCGATCATCTCTTTCCAGTCGGCAAGGGTGCTCTCCTCGTACGGGTTCTTCTGGCTGATGCCGGCATTGTTGAAGAGATAATCGAGCCGGCCATCCTTTGTTACGCAGTCGGCAACCATCTTCTCAACCGCGCCGTTGTCCCGGACGTC
>DUHF01000046.1:0-3775 GCA_013331015.1 Methanoregula sp. | reverse complement strand
TGAGCAGTTCTTCAGACAGTGCATAGCCGATCCCGGAGGTTCCCCCGGTCACGATAACGATCTTTTGTTCAAAATCACTGGTCATGGTTCACCTTATGGGAGGGACCGTGCAAGGTCCATTCTCATCATGCTCGTGCCCTTCCGGAACGAGCCCGGCAAATACTCGCGAACGGGGAGTGCGGCGAGCGCGGCGATGATGCTGTGCTGCGTCGGGTGCTGGTGCGGCTGCGGCACGGTCCATTGGATGCTCCCGCTGCAGGCTGACGCGGACGTGTACGCGTTGTCCACCGGGTAGTACGTTGCCTCGGAGAGTGCGGCGCCCGGGAAGGGACCGACTTTGGGGATGTAGCGCCAGCCGAACTGGACCCTCCGGCCGTTGTCTGCGTTGATCGCCGCAAGTTCGTCCGCGGTGTACTCCCGCCCGATTGCAAGCTCCATTGCAAAGAACGTGCGCCCCTCGTGGCTGGCATTCACCGCGAGGCTGTTTTCGATCCTGCGGTATTCGGGCAGGTCACAGAAGATCTTGGGCATGCCCGCCTCCTCGCGCCCGCCAAGGATGGGCTCGCACTTGTCCTCCCAGAGGACGAGGTGGTAGACCCCGTCGATGGGCTCTGTTCCCGCCACGTACCGGACAGGCACCGAGACGGTGATGAGCGAGTACTGCGATCCGCCCATCCACCGGACGCCTGAACACTTCTGGTACATGATCATGACGAGTGGCCGGGTGAGTGCAAACTCTTCGGGAATATACCTGCGGAGTTCCTGTTCATCCGTGAGGTAACTGATCTCAAGGGTTGTGCAGTCATCGTAGGGGCAGATGCCCAGGCCGGATGGGGGCCACTTACGGAAATGAGCCGGCATGCGCCGGGTCAGCCCGTCGTCTCTGTCGCTGATTCTCACGGGTACCAATCCTGATTTTTTTTGCTGATAATTCTTTTTTAATAATTGATGTTATAAAGCATTTTTTATCGGTCATTTGAGCGCGGGGTTCGCGTGCGGGTACGCGGGATTCTGGCCGCCTGGTGCTCCCCACCCTGTTTTTAACCATGCTATGAGAGTCTGATCCCGGCTCCCTGCACGCGAGCCACGGGCGTGGGCGTTTTTCTTTGAAAACCCCGGGCAGGATCCAGGCTGCCGTATTTGCCGGCCGACTTAGTGGCCGGCAAAAAAAGGGTGATCTCCCGTTACGCCGCGGCAGGGAGGCGGCCGAGGATGTACGCGAGAAGGAAGAGGAGGAGCCCGTTGCAGAAGAGGATCACGGCAACCACCATGCCGGGGATGAGGCCCGGCAGCAGCATCGAGATGCCAAAGAGGATCCCGACGATGTTGAGCACGGTCTGGGTGATGAGGAGTTTTTTGAGAGGCGCCGGGATCGCGACCGGCACGGCCGGCGGATTTTTCATCTGCTGGAATACCGGCCAGAGGCGCAGGGCCAGCGGTATGATCCCTCCCGCAATGTTGAGGGCCGCGAGCATGATCCGGAGCACATCAGTGAGGATCCCCGGCACGATGCAGGAGAAGACGCCGAGCGCAACGAAGACAAGACCGACCAGCACGATCGGCCACGAGCGCCGGAACTGGCCGATCGGTGTCTCGCCCACCGCGAGCACCTGGATGGCCATGATGACGAGCAGGAGGCCGAACTGTCCGTCGGGGGAGAACGGGAGGATACCCAGGTTGATGGGCACGAGAAGGACTGCAAGGAACACAAGGAGCGTCCCAAGGAAGATGAGGAGGGCGTTGGTGAACGGGAGGGGGGCGTCTTGGAGGAAGAAGGAGCAGGCCCCCCTCTCTTCCGGAGCCGATCCTTTGGGTGCTGCCGGGTACGTGCGTTCCGCGACCTGGATGCACCCTGCAAGGTAGAAGAGGCTGCCGCCTTCGATGACGAGCAGGACCGCGGTCATCACGTTGTCGCGAAGCGCCGGAACGAGCGTGACTACCCCAAGGAGGAAGGCCATGCTGTACACGAGAGCGCAGGCAATGGTGAGGTGGCGCAGGATGCCCCCGACGCTGATCCACGTGCCGGCTTTCCTGCGGTCAAGGACCAGCTGGAGGAGCAGGGCGGCTCCCCCCAGGGTGAGGATGACGCCGACCAGCGTGCGGACGATGGCAGAGAGCAACCCGGGGATGAAGCAGGCGCCCATGCCGAGAATTCCTGCAGCGAGCCCGATGAGGATGACCAGCCACGAACGTCGGATCCCGCCAAAGGGGGTCTTTCCCAGCGTGATGACCTGCAGCGCGACAATCACGAGGAAGAGCCCGTATGTGCTGTCCGGGGCATAGGGCAGGTTGCCGGTATGGATCCGGAAGAGGAGCAGGCCGAAGAGGAGCATGAAGGCAGCAAGGACGAGCAGGATGACCGGTTCGAGGGTGAAGTCAAATTCTCGTCTCGGTTCCGGGCTTTTGGGTGGCGTGGGTGCGGTATCAGGGGTCATGCAGGTCATCTCCTCGGGAGTGGCGGACGGGATTTTTCCCCACTCGCAGTGGTACCCGGTGATTTTTCTGGCAGAACTATATCTCGGTTGCGTTTTTTTCCCGGAAATTCTTTTGCTCCCACAATAAGGTACTTCGCAGATCTGTTTGGATAACCCGGATCCTGGTATCCCGTTGATGAGGGCTTTGAGCAACCCCCCGTGCGATGAACTCCGCCGGCCCCCGGGAGTGGACGCCCCCGCGGCAATTCAAACGATCCCCCGGCTATTGCATTCATTGTTTATTTTCTCACAAGACCTCTCGGAGAACCAGAAATTCCTGCTCTTTGGCAGCCTTTAACGTTATATTCCCCAATTACCCAACTTAGTGAAAGGAGTTTTTTTTTACCATGGACATCCCGCGTATCTTCACCATTACCGAAAGTGCTCACCGGATCCACAACCCGTTCACCCATGAGAAGCTCGCCACTCTCGGCGCGGCGTTGCGCCTTGAGCCGGGGACTCGCGTGCTTGACCTTGGCAGCGGTTCGGGCGAGATGCTCTGCACCTGGGCACGCGATTACCAAATCACCGGTGTTGGTATCGACATGAGCCCGTTGTTCACCGACCACGCGAAACTCCGGGCTGAAGAACTCGGGGTTGCTGACCGGGTACGGTTCATCCACGGCGACGCAGCCGGCTACGTTGCCGATGAAAAGGCCGGGGTGGCAGCCTGTCTTGGTGCCACATGGATCGGCGGGGGAGTTGCCGGCACCATCGATCTCCTGGCAAAGAGTCTTTGCACCAATGGAATCATCCTCATCGGTGAGCCGTTCTGGCGGCAGGTACCAACGACAGAAGACGTTGCCCGGGAATGCGGTGCCGGTTCTGTCTCCGACTTCCTCCTGCTCCCGCACCTTCTTGCGTCCTTTAACGAGCTCGGCTACGATGTTGTGGAGATGGTTTTGGCAGACCAGGATGGCTGGGACCGGTACGAGGCGGCCAAGTGGCTCACCATGCGCCGGTGGCTGGAAGCAAATCCCGATGACGACTTTGCACAAGAGGTCCGAACCACGCTGACCCGGGAACCAGAACGCTATGCCACGTACACCCGCGAGTACCTTGGATGGGGCGTGTTTGCGCTGATGGCCCGGTGAATTGGGGCAGCGGAGCTATACGGGGGATTGTCAACGGCCGGGGCGGCTTTTGAAAAATTTCGGCTCTGGAGGAACACGCATGAACGTGTGTTCACACCCAAACGATGAAAAACGTTACCTTTTTTTTGAAAAGGGGTCCCCATATCAGGGATCCGGTACGGCAGGTGGGGCGGATTACCGGATATGATATGAACCCGAATTGAGGCC
>DUHF01000257.1:3752-11665 GCA_013331015.1 Methanoregula sp. | reverse complement strand
TGCAGCCGGGCGATTTCGGGATCGCCTTTTGCAATGGTTTTTATCAGGTCGTTTCCGACTTCGGAGAAGAACGTACCGATCACCATGTTGATCTTCTGCATCCGTTCACTCCGTGAACGCATCACCAGCAGCTTGTTGAGCACGACGGTCACGAGAAGGACATTGATCGGCAAAAATCCGAGGGCATTGAAGATGTAGTTCGCTGTGTCGCCCGGGTTTTTCAGGACAAGGAACTTGCAGGCATAGATGCAAAGGCTCATCGCCACAAGGACGATTGCAAGCTTTGTCTCCCAGTTGAATTTCACCATGCCCCGGGGTTTTGACCTGTCATGAGATAAAACCGGCAGGATTTGCACCCGTGCCGGAAACCGGTGCTGCCCCTTTTGCCCCACAAATCACCGGGTGCCGTATCGTCCGCCACGAGCCGGGTCCTCTCCGTGTGCGGATGATACGGCGAGGGTACCCGGTACAACCCCGGGCGGTCCCGGCTCTTGCCGGTCCGGGGAGGACAACCGGAGAAGATCCGGTCTTTTGGCACCGTCACAATCCTTATCTCTTATCCCGTTCACAGATGGATTTATGCGGAGCCCCTCAACCATGATCCCGTATCGCCCCCTTCTTGTATTCCTCCTCCTCTTCCTCTGCGTGGTTCCTGCCGGTGCCGAGAGCCCGACCGTCATGGTGGCGGACTACACCATCACGCCCTCCGTCCTCCAGCCGGGCGATGTCGGCACGATCACCGCGATCATCCGGAACACTGCCGGGATGGCCAGCGTCCAGCAGGGAACCGGCATCCAGACCGGTGGCGCCTTTGAGAGTGTCCGGAGCACCGACATCAGCGTCAATATCGAGAGTGTCCAGATCGTATCACGGGACGTGGAGGTCATCTCCGGCAACTACAAGCGGATCGGAGCGATCGGGCCCGGCCAGTCGATCCCGATCACCTTCCTCATTCGCGCACCAAAGCAGGACGGCATCTACTTCCCCGAGATCTGGATCGATGTCACGGGTGGCCAGAGCGTCCGCCAGCCGATCCCGGTCAACGTCAACACCCAGATAGCCCTTGTCAAGAAACCGGCCCTCACTGCTATCAAGACCGTGCCGGAAGGCATAAACCCGGGCGAGGACGCGTACGCCCATGTCGTGCTCAGGAACGATGGTCTCTCCCGCGCCGATCTGGTGACCGTTGCGGTCAACTGCTCGAGCCCGACCATCACCCAGAAGACGCCAAGCATCTTCCATGTCGGGAGTATGGAGAAAGGAGCGAACGCCACCGTCGACATGATCTTTGCAACCGACAAGAACACCCCTATTGGCATCAACCGTGTCTGCCTCTCCATCACGTACGTAAGCCCTGACGGGACCACCACCACGCAGGATGAGACCCTCGTGATTCACGTCAAAGGCAGGGCACGGATCGGCATCGCGTCCCTGTCCTCTGACCCGGTACAGGTTAAGAGCGGCGACACGGTCACGCTCATCATCCGGCTCGAGAACACCGGGACCGACAATGCCAACTCCGTCCGGGCGGGCATCGACCTTCCCGTGAGCGGCACCAAAGACGCGTTCATCGGCCGGATCGAACCCGACAATGATGCGCCGGCCGTCTTCATCTTCCGGGCAGGCGATCCCGGCGAGTACCGGTACAATCTCACCGTCCAGTACGAGGACGATTACGGGGTCCAGTCCCGCACCGAGTTGCTGCAGATGGCCGTGCACGGCACAAACTCGCTTGCCCTCTTCATCGCCGCCCTCATCGTGATCGCCCTTTTCGGGGCCGGGGCATACTGGTATCTTGCCCGGGGCAGGAAGGGCAGCGGCGATGCTTGAGGAGGAGCAGGTCGCCTTCTTCCTTGCCTCCCGGCTCATCACCCGGGGGAACAAGGGCACGCTCCTCCTCACGGTGACAATCATCGCCCTGGTCTTTGTCAACCTCATCTTCCTCCCCTCCATCATCGCGGGCGTGGTCATCCTCTTCAACCAGCAGACCATCGATTACAGTTACGGGAACCTGGTCATCGAGCCCCGCGAGAACGAACTCATCATCACCAAAGCAAACGAACTCCAGCAGAAGATCAACCGCATCCCCGGCGTTGTGGCAAGCTCGCCGCGCTACTTTGGCGGTTCGACGATCGTGTACAAGGGAAAGTCGGCGTCTCCCCTCATCGTCGCGATCAAGCCCTCCGATGAGGTGCAGGTGCTCCGGACCCACACGAAGATCGAGAGCGGGGACTTCCTTTCCGATGCGGACCGGGACCAGATCGTGCTTGGCAGAACCCTTGCCGGAAGAGAGGACCAGAAGGTTGACCGGGTCGCATCGCTTGGCGGCGCCGGGGTCGGCAAGACCGTGGAGGTCACGTTTCAAAACGGCGTGACGCGCCAGTACCGGGTCAAGGGGATCCTGTACTCGGGCACCTCGGCCACCGACTCGAACGCGTTCATCACGAGAAAGGAGTACGAGGACATCATGGGGACGACCGATGCGGCAAACCAGATCCTCGTGAAGACCAGAACAACGGGCGATGAGGATGCCATGCGGATCACCCTCATGCAGTACGGGGTGCAGGAGCAGGTCTGGACCTGGGAGGACAAGTCCGCGGACTTCTTAAAATCCATTGTCGGGAGCTTTGACATCATCAACTTCATCAGCACCATCGTGAGCCTCATCATCGCGATCGTGATCATCTTCATCGTCATCTTCATCAACACGGTCTACCGGCGCAAACAGATCGGGATTTTGCAGGCCATCGGCATCGACCGCTCGATCATCATCAAGTCCTACATCTTCCAGGCGCTCTTCATCTGCGCCTGCGGGACGGCCGCGGGCTGCGTGCTCCTCCTCCTGGTGCTCCAGTACCTGACCGCCTCGCCGCTGGTCTTCCCCGGCGGGCCGGTTGCCCCGGTGCTGGAATTGTCGCTTGTTGCCGAGGCGGTTGCAAGCCTCTTTGTCGTATCGCTCATCGCGGGCTACGTGCCGTCGTGGCTGACCACCCGGGAGGAGATCCTCTCGGCAATCAGGGGGTAGCATGATCGAAGGACACAGGCTTTCAAAGATCTATGGCCGGGGCAGCGTGGAAGTCCGGGCACTGGACGGCGCAGATATCACCATCGGCCGGGGCGAGTTTGTCGGGATCACCGGTGCGAGCGGCAGCGGGAAGTCAACGCTCCTCCACCTGCTCGGGCTCCTTGACCGGCCAACGTCGGGCAACCTCCTCATCGATGGCGTGGACGTCAATGCTCTCTCCGAAAAAGAGCGGACGGCGTTCCGGCTCAACCGGCTCGGGTACGTCTTCCAGGACTATGCGCTGGTCCCGGAGCTGACAGCCGAGGAGAACATCTTCCTGCCCTCAAAGGTGCGGGGAATGACCTCAAAAGAGTGCACCCGGGCCTGCCGGGACATCCTTGCGCTCGTGGGGCTCAAAGACCGGGTCGCTTTCCTTCCCGGCGAGATGTCGGGCGGCGAGCAGCAGCGGGTAGCCATTGCCCGGGCCCTCATCAACAACCCGGCGCTCCTCCTTGCCGATGAGCCGTGCGCCAACCTTGACACGAAGAACTCGACGGTGATCCTCGAACTTTTAAAGAAACTGAACCACGATCTTAACCAGACCGTGGTGATGGTCTCCCACGAGGAGTGGCACCAGCGCTACTTTGACCGGGTCGTCACGTTGCAGGACGGGAAGATCCTATCTGACGGCAGGCCGGACGTGGAAGGGGCGTAGCTTGGCGGGTAGCAGATCCAGCGGCCGGTTCGGGCGGGTGTGGGGTTGTTACAGCAGGTTGCGCTCACGGAACCGGCCTTTTGCGTTCACTCTCGCTTTTTCCCCTGTGCCCTGTTTCCGGGCAGGACAAAAACCTCTTTTTCACAGCACCCGGCCCACGCCCGGCACCGCCCGTATCAGGTGCGCAAGGATGAACGAGAACGCGATGGTGAGCGGGAGCACGATGGCGAACTTGGCCAGCTGCGGGAGGGCGACACCCGCGAAGAGGAGGGAGAGGGAGACGAGGACGACCGGGTGGAAGACGTACACGGTATAGGCGTCGGCCGCCATGGCCCGGGTTACTGGCCCCTGCACGTTGAGCCGGCGGGAGAAGATCCAGATGAGCGCGGTGATGATCATGACGCATGCCATCTGCTCCCAGAGAGCATAGGTGATGGCCTGCCCGTGGATCCCGCCCATGACGAGCGCGAGCCCGTCCGGGGAGTCCAGGACAGAGTGCAGGAAGAACGGCTCGATAGCGATGAGCGCGAGGGCCGCGATCGTGCAGGCTTTCCCCAGCTGGTCGGGGATATGATCGAACCACCGGTTTTCAGCAGCCCATATCCCCACGATGAAGAGGGCGATGTACTGCGGGAAGAACGGGAGCTGGAAGTTAAAAAGCCAGGTCGAGCCGATGGGGATGAAGATGCGGACGATACCCGTGACGATGCCCAGCAGGAGACCGAACCCCGCGATGGCCACAAAGCCCGGGAGCGGTTTTGGGGGAACGCTGCCGGGGACTGCGGGCGGGCAAAACGTCGTCCATATCATATACACCCCGGTGGCAAGGAGCAGGAACCAGACAAACCACATCGGCCCGAACGCGGGACCGGTGATTGGGTTTAAGAGGGTTTCGAGAGGCAGGGGGAGCGGTGCGCCGGCCGCCTGGAGGAGTAGCGCGATGAAGGGGTTGATGACGAGGACAAAGAAGAGGAGCGGGATGCCGAGCCGGAGGAGCCGGTCATGCGCGAACTTCTCCTGACCCTTCCGCAGGAGCGAGGGCAGGACGAAATAGGCCGAGACCAGGGTGAAAAAGCCCATGAAGAACGACTGGTTGATGGTGTCGATGACGGCAAGGACAAACGGTGTCCCGGGTGCATTGCCCGGGTCGATGAAGAACCAGCCGCCGGGGCCCCCGTAGGTGATGGAGCAGTGCGAGACGATGACAAGGCTGATGACGAGGATCCGGAGGTTATCGATGTAGAGAAGACGCGGTTTTTGTGGTGTTCCTGCCGGTTCTCGATCGCTCATCAATAGCGATCCGGCGCCGGTGCTATTTATTCTCTTCATTGCACCAGGTGCCTTGCCGGGTTGAAGGAGCGGGCAGGATTTTTTGTCTGAATCTGGAAGAACCGGGAGAACCGGAGGGCACCCGGGAATAATATCAGGTGTTATGCCCCTGTTATTTTTCCGATTTCCGGATAATGTTAAACGGGTATGCCGTTGCTTCCGGGATCATCTCTGACGGCACAACTAGGAGCCGGCCCCGGGTGCGTGAGCGAAAACCCTAAAAAATCCAATCGATCAGTATTTTGATTCATGCGGCGACTGGTACTCTGCCATGAACCACGGCGATTATGTCCTGGGACTCCTGAAAAACCACCAGGCCACCGGAAGGACCATCCTTTTGATCCGGCATTCGGCCCGGGATTTGCTGCGGATTACTCCGGACGGACTGCACGAGGACGTTGCGATTACACCAGAAGGGATCGTCCATGCCGAGGAGTTCGGCAGGAAACTCCAGACGATCGTTCCCGACACAACCCTCCATCTCGGGTATACCGCTCCCCGTCGCTGCCGCATGACGGCAGAGTCGATACGGAAGGGACATTCTTCCCTTAACGGAACACGGGATTTGGGAATCCTTCCCTGTGTTGAGAGTGTTATCACCGATCCCGACCGGTTCAGGGTACTCTGGGATGAGAAAGGCTGGCACTCCCTGATGCAGGAGTGGCTTGGGGGAGCGATTCCCGGGGATACGATCCGTGACCCGCACGACTACAGCGACCGGTTACTCAGAGCACTCGTGTCGATGCCGGGGGGCGGGGACGGCGCTCTCGTGGTTGCAGTTGCCCACGATGTCACGATCCTGCCCATCGTTGCCAGTGTCTGTGGCACGACCCTGACCACGATCGGCTTCCTCAACGGCGTCCTCATCAGCGGGGATTCCACCGGCGCAAAAATCCGGTTTGCCGACCCGGAACATTCCCTCTGTAGAGAATGGTGTCCGGAATAGCCGGTCACCCCGCAGGATGCTGGTACGGATGGACGGGAAGGACGAAAAGGGGGCTGTCCAATAAAAACCGTTGTTGAAACGTTTTTTAAAAAGGCTCCTCTCTGGTTCGGTGTTCTGGATAGCGATCATAACTTTTCTTTCTTACGGGATGATTCCTTGGGAGCATCCGGTTATCGCCCCCATCCCTATTTAATGAATTAGGGCAAATTGAGGTACGGCCCGAAAGACCTGTATTCATCGTGAAAAACGATTGATGAATCATCGGGTGCCCCAGCAGGTATCCGGATTTTAATCCGGCCAGAGTGGCTTTTTTTAAGTTCAGTCGAAAGACGCATGAACGCAGGTTCAGACTTTGAGGATGAAAAGGAAAAAAATGAGTAATGGGAGGCTCATGTGCCCCTCAAGCTACTCTGATACGGCAAGTATTCAATTCAACTCCACAGAAACTAAAAAAAACCGCCATCGTGCTATTGGAGCCGGTTCATGCACGTTTCACCAGAATCTGATCAAGATTTTCTCTCAAAAGGTCAAAAATTCCATCAGGAACTTTTTTACGGAATGACGGAGCGGGTGCCCCTGGACCTCCTCCCCTCCCGGCTGCCGCCATGGGCAGGCAGTCGTACGGGTGGGTCAGGAGGGGGGATATCAGGTGAATTCATAAAAAACCTGTATTATGCTTGGGATTTTTCCTTGATGGGGCCGCCAGAGGGAGCGGCGGCAGGCATCGCAACCAGCGAGTGGTATCATCAAAAAAAACGGATGAGGATGGTGATTTACCAGGGAAATGCAGATTCTGTTCCCATCCTGTGTGCCTGTGGCCGCAGGCATCGGTAAGTGTTTTCATGGGAAACGGACATGATGCTCGCGTGCCACAAGCATACAGGATGAAAAAATCCGTGGCATTTTCATATTAAATCCTCATTTTCCCGTGAAAACCAGACTCCGGATCTTGGCGATAAAATCACCGGTATCCCCGGCAATACCAAAAAAAATGCAGACAGGTTTTTTCTTTCTGATTCGTCTTTTGGGAATTCAACAGAGCCGGCTTCTCTTCGTTTGGGGTACACCGGTTTTCTTGATCTTTGGTTTTGTAATGACCGGGGGAGGGTTATTCTTACTGCCGTTCTGTCCCATCCCGCCTTCCTTTTCCAACCGGTCGAGGGCGATCTGGCAATAGTGAGGATCGATATCAATACCAACTCCCTTCCGGTTATTCAGGTACGACGCCACGAGGGTGGTTCCGCTGCCAAGGAATGGATCGAGAACGGTGTCGTCTTTGTAACTGAACAGCTTGATGCATCTCCGGGGCAATTCGATGGGGAATGGTGCCGGGTGTCCGATCTTCTTTTTACTCTCGCCATTGAATGTCCACAGGCCGTTCGTCCAGTCCATGAACTCCTGCTTTGAAATGTCCGATTCCCGGGATCCGCTGGTCTTCTTCCAGGTATTTTTGTACAAAACCACGACCAGTTCAACCGGTGCAATGACGTAGGGTGCGGATGCGCTCAGCCAGGAGCCCCACGCAGTTCGCCGGGAAATGTTGCCTTCATTCCAGATGATGGTGGAATGATACTGAAAACCGATCTTTTTTGCAAGTGTCGTGAGATCGGCGCCAACACTCTGCTGGCCGCCCTTGTTCTTGTCCAGAGGGATATTTAAGCAGAATCGTCCATCGTCTTTGAGCCAGGTGTAACAGCAGCTCATCCATTTTTCACTGAAGATCTTGTAATCTTCGTAGCTTGTCTGGTCATCATGGGAATTGTATTTGATATCGACATTATAGGGTGGAGAGGTAACCACGAGATCAACAGAGTCCGGCTTGATCTGGTGGGTATGGAATACACTGTCATTGA
Source organism: Methanoregula sp. (assembly GCA_013331015.1). Lineage (GTDB taxonomy): Archaea > Halobacteriota > Methanomicrobia > Methanomicrobiales > Methanospirillaceae > Methanoregula > Methanoregula sp11803u. The sequence continues at coordinate 3,818 of DUHF01000257.1, read as the reverse complement.
TGATGAGAACCCTGTCGTTTTTAAAAAAAATCTCTTTGTGGCTCACTTCTGGTATCCTCATAACTT
>DUHF01000257.1:0-3705 GCA_013331015.1 Methanoregula sp. | reverse complement strand
CTTCCCCGAACTCCGCAAGGTTCCCCTTCCCGGCCCGGTCCCGGTCAAGGAGCGCCGGATCGATATGCCACTCGCTCCGGCGTAAAAGGCCGTGGAGCGTGCTCGCCTCGCGGGTGGTCAGGTTCGCCCGGCCGAGGATGCGGCGGATCAGGATCATCGTGTTCTCCCGCTTGAACGGAGGGTGGTGGATCTCGTCAAGGTACCGGTCGATATGCCGGTACAGGTACTCCATGTCCTGCGGCGGGGCAAGCCGGATCTCCGGGAGCGGCAGGTTCGCAAGCTCATAGCAGACCACGCCTACCGCGTGCGAGAGATTGAGGATCGGGTAGATCTCGCTTGTCGGGATCGTGCAGATCATGTCGCTTCGCTTGACCTCCTCGTTGTTCAGCCCCCAGTTCTCCCGGCCAAAGAGGATGGAGATGCGCCCGTCCACGTCCTGGATCCGCTCACGGAGTTCCTTTGGCGAAAAAAACGGCATCCGCATCGCGTGGCAGACCGACTTGCTCACCTCACCGGTCGTTGCAATGACGATGTTGCTCCGGCTGAATACGTCCTCGATGGTACAGACATCTGCAGCCGCAAGCACATCCTGTGCATGCGATGCCCGGCCCTTCGCCTCCTCGCCGAGTCTGCACGGGTTGACGAGCACGAGCCGGGTGAACCCGAAGTTCTTCATCACCCGGGCGGCAAAACCCACATTGCCATCGTAGAGGGGTTCGACAAGGACGATATCAATCTCGGGCATAAAAAAAAGTTACTGGACCGCGTCGACCGTTGCTTTCAGGACCGCGGCGCCCTGGTCGTACACAGCGTTCCCGACAACGATCGTGTCGGCGTATTTTCCCATCGTGGCTGCCTTCTCCGCCGAGTTGATCCCGCCCCCATAGTAGAGGACGGACTTATCGATCGCTTCCGATGCGGCTTTCACCATGTCAGGGTTCCCGAAGGTGCCGCTGTATTCGATATAGACGATGGGGAAATGGAAGTAGTTCTCGGCAACCGCGGTATAGGCTGCAACCTCTTCGGGTTTCAGGTCGCAGACGGATTTTGTTACCCTCCCGACCGAGGAGTCGGGGTTGAGGACAATGTATGCCTCGGGCACGATCCGCTCCCCCCATGGGATCTTCCCTTGTGCCATCTGCACCCAGCTCTTGTGCTTTCCCACGATCCACGTGACATCGGTCGTGTTCAGGACACTCGGGACAAAGACATAATCGATGCCCTGCAGGAGAACCGCCTCAGGCCCCGCGGGCTCCATGACGAGCGGGAGGTTGTAGGCCTTCACCTGCTTCTGGAGGGCTTTCAGGTTCTCCGGAGTCACGTTCAGGGTGCCTGAGAGCATCAGCGCATCGGTGCCGCTTGTGGCAATCGCCTCGATATCCCCAACCTTCAGCTGCTTGTCAGGATCCAGTTTGGTCACGTGCACCCAGTCTTTCCACTTCATCGTAATCGTATGTACATTTGGCGTTTCCCATTCATATACCGGTGGGCTAAAGGCAAAAAAACTGGTGCAGGGCAGGCGTTCTCTATAAAAAGGCCGGCTCATGAACCGGCCGGGTCACGGTTTTTTTATATCCCGCGCTGTATGCGGGGCCCCATTCGGGGTCACTTCGAACGGTTTAATACAAATCAGCAGTAATCGGGAACATACCAGAAGATCCTCATGAAACTCCAGGAAAAGACGAGCCTGATTCTGATTGTTTTACTCATCATCTCCATCTCGATCATCAGTATCTTCGTCTCGGCCATCTCACTTTCAAGTTACCTTGCGCTTGAGGAATCCTACGTATCCCGGGATGTGACCCTCGCAACCCACCGGATCGAGGACGAATCCCGGACCCTTTTTGCGATCGTCAGTGACTGGGCCCCGTGGGACGACACGTACGATTTTGTCGGGGGAAGTCGGCCTGAATACGTGGAGAGCAATCTCCTTCCCGAAACCTATGCGAATCTCCGGCTGAACCTGATCATGATTGTCAACCGCGAGGGGGAGATCGTCTATGAAGGGCTCTACAACACGACCAGCCACACGGTTGTTCTGGTTCCCGAATCCTTTCATGAGCATATCCGCCCCGAAACCCCGCTGATGAACATGACCGATTCCCGTGCCGGAATGGATGGGATCCTCATGACCCCTTATGGGCCGATGCTCATCGCATCCCGCCCGGTGGTCCACACGGATTTCTCCGGCACCCCCCGGGGAGTTGTTGTCATGGGCAGGTACCTGGATGCTCCTGAGGTTGACCGGCTCTCCCGATTAACCGATCCCTCGCTCCAGCTGATCCGGGTCGATGACATGGACGTGCCTCCTGATCTCCTGCAGGAGTTGAGAAACAACGGACCGGGCACTGGAATCGTATTCAGGATACTCTCTGATACCGAGGCCGGCGGGTACGCGCTTATAAAGGATATTTACGGCAACGATGCCCTCATTCTCCGGATTCACCAGTTCCGGGATATTTACCGGCAGGGCGTTATGACGACGCTCCAGTATATCCTCATTGTCCTTGCATCGGGACTCTTTTTAGGGGTCGCCGTCCTTTTCATACTCGACCGGCTGGTCCTGTCACGCATCATGGACTTAAGCCGGCAGGTGTCCGGTATCGGGACTGACAGCGACATGTCCCGGCGAGTAACGATTGACGGTAATGATGAGTTTGCCGGTCTTGCCAGCACGATCAACCAGATGCTCGTCACCATCGGGACAACGCAGAAGGGTCTTCTTGCCAGCGAGAGCCGGTTCCGTGAACTTGCACGGTTGCTCCCGCAGGTCATCTTCGAGATGGATACAACCGGCCGGCTCCTGTACGTGAACCAGGCCGGAGCTGAAATCTTCGGTATAACCGAAGAGAAGATCCGGCAGGGGACAAATGTCCGTGAGTTCCTGATCCCGGATGATTTGCCACGGATGCAGCGCGGGCTCGCGGCTGTTCTTGGCGGTAACAAGTCATCCGGTGAGATCTACAGTATCAGAAAGGCCGATGGTACCCTGATGCGTGCGCTGATTTATACGTCGCCGATCCATCGCGAAGGCACGGTAACGGGGTTCCGGGGCATCGTTACGGATATCACCGACAGGCTGGATCTGGAGGAGGCGCTGACCGAGAGCCAGGAGTATCTCCAGTCGCTGCTCTGGTCGGTGCAGGTCGGCATCGTGGTCATCGATGCTACAACCCATACCATCGTGGATGCAAATCCGGCCGCGCTCTCCCTGATTGGTGCAACAAAAGACCGGCTCGTCAACCGCATCTGCCACCAGCTCATCTGCCCGGCAAAACCCGGGGAATGCCCGGTCACCGATCAGGGCCTCGTCCTTGACAACTCGGAACGATCACTCCTTACCCTCGACGGCAGGACCATCTCCATCATCAAATATGTTGTCCCATTGATGCTGCAGGGCCGCTCCTGCCTCCTGGAGACGTTCATCGACAACACGGCCCGGCGCCAGATCGAACAGGAGCTCCGGGAGAGCCGTGAGCGGTTGTCCGGCATCCTGCACGCATCACCGGTGGGGGTCTTTGAGACCGACCGGGACGGGCATGTGGTCTATGTCAACGAGCGCTGGGTTGAGATGACCGGCCTCTCGATTGATGGGATGAAAGGGAGACGCTGGACGGATATCCTTCACCCGCTCGACAAGACCCGGATCGAGAATGAGATCCGGGCTGGGATCGAGAACGACCAGATCCCCCGAAAGGAAGCACG
>DUHF01000309.1:9254-11836 GCA_013331015.1 Methanoregula sp. | reverse complement strand
GGGCTGCCCGGTGGCCGGCGCCGGAGCGGAAGATGAACTCAACGCCGAACTTCGAGAGATCGACCCCCTCCTGTATCGCCTGCGAGAGCGCACCGGTGTCGTGGATCCTGCCCGCCCGGCGGTCGGTGACCCGGCCCTTCGCGTCAATCGTCGCGTAGTTGCAGCGGAATCCGATCATACCGGGCTCCATGTGGATGCCCGTGCCTTCGCATTCGAGCGGCCCCCGTCCGGTATAGTACTTGTAGGGGTCATAGCCGAGAAGGGCGAGGTGGGCGGTATCGGATCCCGGGCGGACACCGGGAGCAATGGTGTCCATGATCCCGCAGATCCCTTCGGCAGCGAGCTTGTCGAGGACGGGTTTTTTTGCCGCAGCAAGCGGCGTTGCGCCCCCGAGTGACGGGCAGGGTCGGTCGGAGATCCCGTCAAGAACGAGGAGAAGGATCTTACATGCGGTCATTGGTATGGAATGGTTGGGCGGCGGGGGTAATATGGTTTCTTGATATCGCCAAAGGATCTCTGCCAAAGCTGCAAATCTTCCCATTGCACATCAACACCCGGCAAAAATTTTTAATCGCCCCCCGCCTCCCGCTCAAAAATTTTCAATCGACCCCTGTGTGATCGGCTGCATTACTCACGCCGGAGGTGCGCGAAAATTGTAGGTTGTACAACCGTTTTGTAGGTAAAATAACCTACAATCGCTTCATGAATTAACAACCGGTTGCCGCGATTAAAAAAAGTTCAGCAGGGTCCGGCAACGCCGCCCCTGCTCATGCATCCTGATTCCGGTCCGGCACCATGGCCGAAAGCACAAGCGGGACTGCGGAAAGCAGGAGCCCTGCTGCCATCGTGAGGTGGAACCCGTTAAGGAATGTTTCCGGACCAAGATCAGCAAAGGCTACAACGCCACCGGCCGGATCCATGGTCACAAACGTGAAGAATGCCGCATAAATGGCGGTCCCGAGAACTCCGCCAAAGTAGATGGCAGTCACCATCAGGGACGAGCCGGTCCCCCTCTCGTTTTCCGGGGCACTCTCGATGACCCTGCCGGCAGCCGGCCCGGCAGCGATCCCGAGTGCCAGCCCCATCATGATGAGGCCAAAAAGCAAAGGGAGGATCCCGGATGCGGGAGAGAGGAGGGCAAAAACCGCACTCGTGAGAACAAAACAACCGCATGCCGCAACCGTAAAGCCCCGTCGGCCATACCGGTCCGACCACTTCCCGAACGGGATGCTGATGATCGCTATCACCATGGGGGGGACCAGCAGGAAAAGGCCGCTTGTCGCGAGATCGAAGTTCATCTCCGCGATGAGGTAGAACGGGAGCAGGTAGATGATGCCCATGAAGATTGCATTGACGAGCAGCAGTGCGATAAGAACCGCAGAAAACTGCCATTTTGCAAATATCCTGATGTTCAGGAACGGCTGTGGGGTCGTGAGTTCCCTGGCTGCAAACAGCGCGGTGCAGAGCAGGAAAAGCGCTCCCCCGGCGAGGATCAGCGGGTCGGTGAGGCCCCGTGCCGCCATCTCCTGCAGGACAACCGTACAAAAGCCCATGATCCCAAAAAGTGCGATTGCGCCCGGGTAGTCAAACGATCCGTTGCGTTCTTTTGGCTCATCCGGTGGGATCACCCGGGATGCAAAGAGGATCCCGATGATGCCTATCGGGATATTGACTAAAAAGATCCAGTGCCATGAGAGATACTGGGTGAGGATTCCCCCGATTGCCGGCCCAACGGCAAATCCGATGGATGCAGTGGCTGCAATAACGCCAAGCGCCATGCCGAGCATATTTGCGGGAAGGTACCGGATACAGAGCAGGGGTGCAACTGCGGCAATCATCGCCGCCCCGATTCCCTGCACGATCCGTGCAGCAAGGAGGATGTCAAGCGCAGGGGCAATCCCGCATGCGGCAGAGCCGACCGTGAAGATGGCAAACCCTGCAAGGAAGAGTTTCTTAGCAAGGCCCCGGTCCGCGAGTTTTCCAAAGACGAGAAGGAGCCCTGCCATCATCAGCAGGTACGTGATGATGACCCACGCGATCGACCCGGTGTCCGCGCCGAATTCCGTTGCCATGGTCGGGAGGGCAACGTTCACGATGGATCCATCAATCCCGTCCATCACCACCCCGAGAGCAACCGCTGAAAGGAGAAGTTTCTGCTTCAGGGAATCCGTGATGATGGCGGACATATGACAAGAGTATGTGGCATCCCGGTTTCATTAACGTTCGGAATGCCGGTATCGAAAGCGGTGGGCCCGGGGTGCTCCCGGTCGTTTTTTAGAAAGAAAAAAAAATTACCGGGTGTCGACAGGTGCTGCAACCTGCTCGACTTTGGACTTGATGACCTCGACCCTCCGGGTGGGGTAGATGGTCTTGACTTCCTTGAAGAGATCGCGGGAGATCTCACCGGTCACGATCCCGTTGAGGAGCGTGTTTAAGTCCCATGCCTGTCCCTGGGTGGCAAGTGCCTTGGTGATGGCGTTCCGGATCGCGTGTTCCTGGGCGATGTTTGCCCGGGCAAACGTGTAGCAGCAGATGGTCAGCTGGACCTTCTTGCCGTCCTTGGTCACGACCTGCATGAACGT
>DUHF01000309.1:0-9248 GCA_013331015.1 Methanoregula sp. | reverse complement strand
CCAACGAACTCGGTGTATGCCGCGTCGCCGGTCACGGTTGCGATCTTGAAGCTCATCTTGATGTGCTGCTTTGCGTAATCATTCGTGATCTCGCCAAGCGTTGCCTGCATGATCCTGCCGACAACACTCTCAGCATCGTTTGCAATGGTATCTCCGATATACGCCTTGCCGAGGTTGTCGGGGACGTGCACCTTGTACCAGCTCTTGGCTTTCCAGCCTTCAACTCTTCTTCCTACCTGTTTCTTTTTTGCCATAATATCACCTTTAAGAATTATTCTGCTGCGGAACAACGCTCGTTTGCGTCTTCTGCGATTGCCAGGTTCATCAGATAATCGTCAACGGATGCGATGACCGACCGGGCTTGCGTGCCGGTGATCTTCGTGATCACCCGATCGCCTTCAGCGGTGGTCGTCATGCTCCGGAGGTTGTCCGGTTTTAGTGACGCTGCAATGCACCCTGCACATTCGTGCCGGGTGGTGATCGTTCCTTCGATCTGCATCATGAGACGGTTGCCTCCTGCCATCCCGAGACAAACGTACCGATCTGGCTGCCGGGGATTGTCGCCCCTGCCCGGAGGACATGTCCCCCGCCGGTTCCCCCGCAGGACTCTGCGAGCCTCTGCATGAGCGGGCCGATATCCGCCTTTGCACCGGAGGGGCAGCGTGCCGAGATGTGGCAGCTGCCATTATCCTGTGCATAGACGAGAACCGGCCGTGTGTTCGGGAGATCGCGGACCAGGATGTCGGCAACGTCGCTTGCGATAGTGGCACCCTGCACTTCGAAGACTCCCACGGATCCCTCGAGCGGGCGGACAGTTTTTACCGCCTCGACAATCTGTACGCGGTGCTGCCGGGTTATCTCCCATGCCTGTTCGATGTCGTGGGACGATCGAAGGCAGAGCGTTGCGCCGATCTCGCCATGACCGGTCTTGCCGCATGCATCGATGACTGCGGTGAGGGCATGGGCATCCTCGATGACCTCGCGCTGGAGGTGGAGGGTGTCGCCGTACACTGCCTGCAGGCTCCCTGCGGCGGTGCCCGTTGCCGATGCAAGCACGACCCGGGAGAGGAGGGTGTCGAGCCGTGGCCCGTTGCCTTCCTGCCGGGTGTCGTGGGACGCCTCAAGGATGTCGGCAATCAGCGGTTCGTTGCCGCTGACCCCGTCGAGGTACGGGCTGGTTGCCATGTACCACCGCTCGGTCATGTCCCGGCCCGGGAGCAGGAGCCCCCGGTCAGGAACGATGATCCCGTTTGCGATCGCCTCGTTGAAGATCTCAAGGTTCTTGCCAACAAACTCCTGCCCGTCGCCAAGGATGCCGGGGATGACAAGGCCCGCAAGATCGCGGTTGTCCCCCAGTGCCCGGGCAACGTAATAGGCCATGCCGGCTGCCGTGAGTTCACGGTCGCCGTCAATACCTGCAAGGCGGGGATTTGCCTGGAACTCGCCTTCGAACCGCACGAGGTGGTGGTCCACCACGATGGTCGTCTTTGGCAGGTCCTCCCGGCCGGAACCGAGATCGCAGAGAAGGTACGCGGAATCGCCCGTGAGATCGGAGGGTTTCACCTCGGGTCGCACCCGGAGCCGGAACCGTATGCCCGAACGCAGCATGGCGTGGCAGAGGATTGAGGCAGCGGCTATGCCGTCGGCATCGTGGTGTGCGAACACTTCCACGAACTCCTGCCTTTTGATCTGCTCTGCAACGATCCCTGCTGCGGTTTCAAGCGACATGGTTATCCGGACGATTGATCTGACTTATCTGGAGAGCAGGATCTCAGCCTGGTCGGGCTTGTACACAAACTCCTTGGGGAGTTTCTTGCTGCCGGTGTAGTACTTGACCAGCCGGCGGACCTTGGATTCGCACAGCTGAAGCTGGCGTTTGTTGTGCAGGTCTTTTTTGTTCTCGGCAAGGTGCTTTCTCAAGCCCAGTGCCTTGCTCATCAGGTCGCGGAGATCTTCGGGGATCTCGGTTGCGACTTTGTTCTCGCGTAAGATCTGACCGACACGCTTGCCGGTAGCGAGCTTAACATCGGGGACGCCGTAGCGGTCCCGGAGTACGAGTCCAATCTTTGCGCTCGATGCGCCTTCCTTTCTCAGGTCGAGGATGATCTTCTCGATTGCCTTTGCGTCGGTGTTTGACCACGCGGGGGCCTGTTTCCGGTAAGGGCGCACGGAGCATGACTTGCCCCTTCTGCGGGCGTGCATTCGTGCCATTGTTTATAGCCTCCTGGATAGACCAGAACGTAAGTCCAGAAAAGTCGAGTATTGGTTACTGACTCCCTGTAATCCCAAAGCCATCTTTGGCAGTGCGGTGTCGCACGTCGGACTTACATCTGTCAGCACAGTTGTTAAAAAGTGCTTACCATCATTCGACGGGAGGTATAATAAGGGTTGTGGCAGGAGCCCCCATCCCGCCACGCCTAAATACCCCCGCCACCCACCTCTCATCACGCATGACTTCCCCACCCCTCGAACTCTACCCAGTCGGCTTTGTCCGATCCCCGTACAAGGCCCGGGGCGATGCCCCCCGGCAGGGGAGACTCTCCGGTACGATCTCCGAGATCGTAATCGATGAACAATACCGCCCCGCCCTCTGGCAGATCGAGTCCCAGAAGCACCTCTGGGTTCTCTGCTGGTTTGACCGGGCGGACCGGGCCCGGCTCCGGGCAACGCCGCCCGGTGCCACGTCCGAGAAGGGGGTATTTGCCATACGATCGCCCGATCGGCCGAACCCGGTCTCGCTCTGCATGGTAGACTTGCTCTCGGTCGATGACGGTGTCCTGACCGTGCGGGGGCTGGATGCATTTGACGGGACACTGGTCATCGACATCAAGGTGTACTCAGCAAATATCGATTGTGCAAAAGATGACTGACCGGAGAAGGGCCCCTGCGTGATCCGGCCGGGCAATCCTTTATATTCATACCCGTGATAATGACCCCTCATGAGACGCGTCACGGTCAATGCTCTGGTGGATATCGGGTGCATCATCACGTTCATCCCTTCCCTCATCAGCGGGCTGGTGTTGTACTTCTTCCTTCCCTCCGGTGGGGGGAGAGGTGGGAGCTGGGTTACCTGGATGGGTATCACCCGGCACGACTGGATCCTCTGGCACGATATTGCCAGTTTCGCGTTTGCCGTACTCATCATCATCCACCTCCTTCTGCACTGGAAATTCTTTAAAACGATTACGAAGACACCGGGCTCGCAGGCAAAGGACGAGTCTGCTGCGGAAGGGTGAGGTGAGACGGAAGCCTCCCTTTATGCAGTACCAGATCCCAGCAGCACGCGGTGGCAGTTGTTATCACGCTCAAACAAGGCGAAGCGCTCAAAAAACACATCGCGCCGGTCGATGTCTTCTTCTATGTTCTTGAAGGGACCGGTATCGTAGAGATCGGCGATGAGAAGCAGGTTGTGACAAAGGATATGCTCGTCGAGAACCCGGCACGGGTCCCGCACCGATGGTCCAACGAGTCCGGCTCCGTGTTCCGGGTACTTGTGGTCAAGGTGCCAAACCCAACGGAAGAGACGAAACTTCTCTGATGGAATCTGGCAACCTTTTTTTATTCCTCGGATTAAAAAAACGGCTGTCCGGCATGCCTTCGTTAATCGCTCTCGCCTGTATCGCTGAACCGGAACGATCCCTTTGGGATATGGATCTCGAACCTGGCCCCTGAACCAAACGTTCCGGTCTCCCGGATCGTCATGCCGGTGATCCCGAGGATCTCACGGGAGAGGAAGAGGCCAAAGCCGGTGTTCTGCCCAAATCCCCGCTCAAAAATCGGTTCCTTGGTCTCAACCGGGACCCCTCCACCATTATCAACGACCGTTATGATGAGCCCATCGGGGGCCCTGTTTGTGGAGATGGTGATCCTGGTGAGATGTTCACCGCCATACCGGATGGCGTTATCGACAAGATTGTAGAACACTTTTTCAAACATCGGATCCGCAAAAACCTCGAGTCCCGGGCAATCGATTATGATCGTCACGTTCAGGTCAGTTATCGGCTGGATCGCCCACGAAACAATCGCGTTCACGTTCTGCCATGCCGGTGCGTTCAGTCCCATCTTCTGGTAGTCGCGGGTAAACGAGATCTGCTGATCGATGATCTCGGCTATCCCTTTCTCTTTGGCAATGAAATCGGTCATGGCCGGATCTTTTGTGTAATCGAGGGAGAGTTCAAGATATGTTCTCAGGGCGGTGAGCTGGTTGAGGATGTCATGCCGGGTGATGCCCGAGAGGATGTTGAGCTTCTTGTTTGCCTGGTACAGTGCCTCTTCTGCCCGTTTACGCTGGGTGATGTCCCGTGTGATGCCAAGAACCCCGGTGATTGCGTTGTTTTTGTCCCATAGCGGGACCAGCAGCGTGTCATTCCACCGTTCCCCCGAAGGCAGGGGAAGGTTACTCTCGATCTTGAGGGGCTGGCCGGATGCAATAACCTTTTTGATATTGTTGTTCTGGCGCTCGCTTTCCGGATCCGGGAAAAGGGTAGATCGGGGCTTTCCGATGATCTCCTCCTGCGATTTGCCAACGGCAGCTGCGGCATAAGAGTTCAGGTAGGTAACCCGGTCGTTGGTGTCGATGATGTAGATAAAATCCTGCGCAGATTCGGCGAGCGTCCGGTACCGTTCCTCGCTCTGCTGGAGCTGGACCCGGGACTCGGCGAGCCGTTCAAACACCGGATCGATCTCGTGCGCAAGGAGGGCGAGTTCATCGGTTCCGGGATCATCCGGTGTGCCGTTTGAGTCCGGCAGATCTCTTTTCTTTCGCACGGTGTCAATGATGGTATTGAGGCGGGAGAGCACAATACGGTCGATGAAGAGCAGGACGAATACGATGATGAAAACTCCCGCTCCCGCAAGGCCTAAAATGAAGGTAACAATGGTTGCCTGCCCGGACCGGTGGATCGTGCGGGGCTCGGACACCTTGATGTAATAGTTGCCGGGTGCCTGGAGGTCTTCCAATGGTGTATACCCGGTAACCGTATCGGGGCTTTCTGCAATTACCACGACCGGTCTCCCTTGTAAAATGCCGGTAATGGGCGTGGTAAGGGTGCGGTCTGAATTGAGCCGGGGAGTCTTTACGATATCAATGGTGTTGCCGGCCCGTGCCGAGAGCTCATCGAGGTACCGGTCGTCAAACCACCGGATATAGTGCAGCGACCCTCCCGCCGGCCCTTCGAATGCATCCGTGAGGATGGGGTGGGACGAGACAATGACGGGGCCGCTTGTGGTGTCAAGGATCGTGTAGGTCCCTTCTTCGGATTCGAGGATGGCTGAAGGATCGATGAGGTCCCGGATCTCCGTAATCAGCGATTCCGGAATCTCCTCGTTCACGTGGAGGCTGGAATTATACCCTTTTGAAAAGACCAGTTCTTTTGTGGTATTGAATACCAGTACGCCCTGGATGCTGAACCGCTCGAAGAAATCATTGCCGGTGTTTGTCCCGATCCAGTCCGGGTTCTGACCCTGTGCAAAGAGCAGCGTCTCGGTCCATGCGGCATAGTCCCGGGTTACTGACCGTAAATTCCTCTGGTCGGTGTTAAGGGAACTCTGTGCCCGCTGGACGGTCGTAATGACTTCCTTCTCTTCGATTGTGCGATAACTCTCCTCCATGGCGATGACAGAGAATGCGGCAACCATGGCAAAGGTGGCAATCAGGGCAATCCCGATTCCGAGCAGCAGTTTTGTCCGGAGGTTCATTTCCACGTCCTATTCCCGTTTGGAAAAATCTACGTAGTTCTGGATTCAGTATGGTTCAATTTAAATATTTGCATTGATATCACGGAAACGGATTCCCAAATCCCCCATTAAAAAAAAATTCCGCAGAACTCGCAAAACCGATAAAAAAACGGTTATGGGGAGTGGATCAGCCGTTGGCAATCAGCCGCGAGATGTAGTACCGGGCCCAGAGGTAGGCAACCGTACCTCCAAGGATGTCCCCGGCAACGATCCCCCACCAGACCCCGTGTTCCCCCCACCCGAACACGATCCCGAAGAGGTAGGCGAAGACCGCGATGAAAACAAGATTCCGCAGAACGGTGATGACCAGCGAGGTCATACCTTTGCCGGTTGCCTGGAAGACCGCGCCCGACATAACGCCCGGCGGGACGAACGGGTAGAAGAGGCACATGATGGCAAGGAAGGCCGCAATCCCCGGCGCAAGGTGGGCACTGTCGGGAGAGTAGGTGAAGATGGTAGCGATCTGCGGGGCAAAGACGAACGTGATGATGCTGATGACAATCGCGATCGCAATCCCGAGCAGGATCGAGAAGGTGTGGACGATCCGGATCTTCTCAAACTGCCGGGCACCGTAGGAAGCCCCCGCAACCGAGATGACCGCAGTGGCAATGGCGATCATGGGGATGATTGCAAAGAAGATGACCCGCCATCCTGCGGTATAGACTGCAACGGCATCCGTTCCTGCGGTTGCAACGAGCAGGCCGTTGATGAAGATGGCAAGGACTGACATGAGGAAGAACTCGACACTGGCCGGGAGTCCGACCCCGAGAATGTCCCGCACGGTCTTTTTATCCCACGAGAATGCCGCAAAGGAGAGCGTGACGTAGGTGTCCTTTTTGCCATAGAACCAGTATAAAAGGACACCGGAGACCATGATAAGCGAGAGTATCATTCCCCAGGCAGCCCCGGCAATGCCCATGCCGGCTGAGTAGATGAGGATGGGATCAAGAACGATGTTCAGGAGTGACGATGCTCCCATGACATACATTGCCCGTTTTGCATCCCCTTCGGCCCGGAGAATTGCGTAGGCGATGTTGGTGAAGAGGATGAGGATCATCCCCAGGAAGATGATCTGCCCGTACTCTGTAGCAAGCCCGGCCGTATCCCCTGCCCCGAAGAGGGCAACAATCGGCCCGGTGAGGAGGATCAGGGGGATGGTTAATACTGCCGAGAGGATGAGGACGAGCAGGATGGCATGTACTGCGGCATTATCGGCTCCGGCCTTGTCCTTTGCCCCGATGCGGCGGGAGATGACCGAGGCGACTCCGGCCCCGAGGCCGTTACTGAGGCCAATGAGGATCATAAAGAGCGGAGTGACGAACCCGACCGCGGCCAGAGCATCCGACCCGAGGCCGGCAACCCAGATGGCATTGACGATGTTGTACGTGGACATCAGGAGCATCGCAGCGATCATGGGCCCGGAAAGTTTGATGATGGCCTTCTTCGGGTCACCCATCAGGAGCGCGATACCCGCGGTGCTTGGAATGTCCGGGCCGGGTGCCGGCTTTGGCCCCGCGGCATTATTCGCAGGCATCAGGGGCATCTCCTTCGCATTGCAAGCTCCGGTGGCTGTTCTCTGCAACGGTGCGGATCAGGGTGTTGAGCGTCTTTCGCTCACTTCCGGTGAGGCTGGCACAGACCTGTTCTTCCCACTCATGGTTAATAGTTTTTAAGAGCGGAGTGATGCGCTCGCCCTTGTCGGTGAGGAAGAGCCGGACCGCTCTCCGGTTCGTGGGATCAGTGATCCTCCGGATATATCCGTTATCCTCGAGTTTTTTTGCGGCCCGGGCTATCGTGCCTTTGTCAAGGTGATAGTGCCGGACCAGACGGTCCTGCATGATGTTCTGCTCTTTTGCAAGCAGCATCAGGATCGGGAGCTGGCCGGCGGAGAGTCCCAGCGGCCGGAGCCGGTCATTGAGGTAGACGAATCTGCAGCGGCTTATCAGGGAGACAACCGCCCCAAAGGGAATATCTTCCGGTACGCAGGGTTTTATGTGCACCAGCAAATGTGGTGGGCGGGGAGGATAAATGTTGTCAATGCAACAATGTCGCTGGCAGGTGTTTCCTCTTCCGGCGATGGTTAATTATCCCCGCCCATGGTAAAAAAAGGGGAGTTCAGATGACCGTGACTGTGACCGTGCCGGAACTCAGTTTCTGGTAATTTCCTGTGGGATCAGCAAAGGTCATGGTTGCTGCGCCAAGGGTGTATGTTCCCTCTTTGTCTGCAGTGATCTCGTAGCTGACCGTGTAACTGTCTCCGGAAGCGATGGGATTGTCCAGTTTTCCACCCATCGGTTTTCCGTTAAGCCCGCGTGGCAGGTCCGAATCACTGATCTCGACATCAGTGATGCTGCCGGGCAGGTTGTTCTTCACGGTCACGGTTACGGTTGATTTTTTCCCAACAATAATCCTGACCGGTGCTGCCAGTTTGGTGATCTGGACAAGATCCGTACCTTTCCCTTCAAGCCTGACAGGGTTTACGATGATGGTTGCCGCCTTGTAAAACTCAATGTCGCTTGGGTTGGTATACTGGGCAGCGACTTCGTCCCCGATGTTCTCGATCATGATCTCATTGGGTGCGCCCCGGTTCACCAGATCGGAAACATCGAATTTATAGATGTAAGGATTGCCTTCGCTGATATGGTCAAGGTGGTTTGTATTTGCATACCATGAATAATCCGGGGAGAAGAACAGGTACCATGCTGACATGTTCTGGCTGTAATACGTTGTCTTGAAGTTGTTGATGTTGTAGGTGAAGGTCAGGTTCTTGTTGACCAGCCGTTCACTCCCAATCTCCTTCCCGTTCACCTGGATCCTCATGAATGAACGTCCCCCGCCGGGCTTATCAGAGTGTGCCCGGGCAGTCATGGAGAGGTAGATCTCGGATGATGTCGGGGAATCAAGGGAGACGCCCACCTCCTCCCCATAAGGTACTGACATTGTCTGTACGGGTGGGGTTGCCAGAGGTGTTGCCGGCAGAGTGTTTCTTCCATTGTCGGTACATCCTGCAAGGAATACTGCACTGAGCAGGATCAGGGCCATAAGGCATGGGGTTAAGAACCGTTTCATAAAATCATCCAACTTCTATAAATGTGAGTGTTTTGATATTTATGGTTAATTATTTGAATCTCAAAAGAACAATGCCGGTATAAAACTCCTGATGTGGGATGAGCGGATATATCCATTATTTCTATCGTTATCTCTGTATCCTTTCAGGCTCTCCTGCAATTTACGCGGAGAAAAATTTTGATAACCCTGTTTCAGGGACTTTGTAAAACCCGTCTCATGCTCTTGCGGTTTCCCGTACCCTTTTTTACCTCACAGGAGAGAACAAACCTAGTACAGATGGACAAGATCCCCCTTGAGATGAGCGGTGAGGAATCCCCGATCAAATTCCGGGACTGCTTCTCCGTGCGCTATATCCAGTCCGCGGCACTCCTGTGCCGGCTTGGTTTTTTCATCGAGAAGGAGTACCGGGCGGCAGAAGACGTACCGCCGGAAATCCTTCTTAA
>DUHF01000148.1:3018-4972 GCA_013331015.1 Methanoregula sp. | reverse complement strand
TGACAATACCTCATTGTTGGTTTTTAACGAGCGTGTCCCGGATAAAAAAAACCCGGACAGAATCTGACAAAGCTTTTCATCCCGGCTTATTAAAAGGTACTTATGACTTTTCGCGAGAAAAAAACGTATTATTTCGACAAGCCCGGCCCGGAGAACACCGTGGATGCGGCCCGGTTTGCCATCGAACGGGCAAAGGAGTCCGGGATAAAAACCATCCTTGTTGCCAGCACCTCAGGCAAATCCGCTGAGGTGTTTCATGAGGCAATGAAGGGATCCGGCCTCGACCTTATCGTCATCTCCCATGTTACCGGCTTCACAAAACCCGGCGTCTGGGAGTTTGATACCGTAACCGCAGCCCGGCTCAGGCAGGAGGGCACGACCATCGTCACCGGTACCCACACCCTCTCCGGCCTCGAACGCGCGATCTCCCGGTCCCCGAAACTGGGCGGCAGCTCCCGTACCGAAGTGGTTGCCGAGACCCTCCGGCGCACGGTTGCCATCGGCCTCAAGGTTGCCGTGGAGTGTGTCCTTATTGCAGCAGACCAGGGAGCAATGGGTGTTGACGAGGAAGTCATTGCAGTCGGCGGCACTATGAGCGGGGCAGATACCGTCTGCGTCATCAAACCTGCACATACCGCAAACTTCTTTGATCTCCAGGTGCGCGAGATCGTTGCAATGCCCAGGAACCGGTGACAATGGCGGTCGAATCATTCCGGGAAGCGATCCGTCTCCTGACAAGGATGCCGCTTCTCTGGGTACCGGGACTCCTTGGCGGGATGATTGCTTCAGCAATCTGGCTTCTCTATCATTTCACCGGCGCGTTCTTCACAAGCCGGCTCATCCTTCTCTTCGGGCTCGTCCTGCTGGTGGCAGTTGTCGGGACGCTCGTCCTCCTGCGCGACAAGGGAGGTGACTTCCGGACAATGATCCGCGGCGGGTTCCAGTATTACTTCCGGGTCCTGCTCCCCATTATGGTCATCATCTTTGCGCTGGTCATCATCTTCATCCTGCTCATGGTCACTTTCGGGTTTGCCGGCATTACTCCGGATCCCGCCATCCTCAGCATTGCCACCATCTGCGTCCTCATCCCCACCCTGATGCTCACCTTCTTCTTTGACATTGCGGCAGTCTTTGAGGACAGGAAAGTCTTTGAATCGATCCAGCGCAGCATCGTCCTTGTCTCTGATAACATCGGGGCGGTGCTTGCGTTTTACGTGATTTGTGCCCTTGCCGGCGTCACCATCATCTTTGCGCTCATGATGGTTTGGGAGATCGCGCTCTTTGAAAAACTCGAGCCGATAACCCAATTCAATGAGACACAAATGGCGGCCTTCACTCCAGAAGAGCTTATGGCCATGATCGGCCCGGACGGCATCTGGATTACCGCAGCAGTGCTCTTCCTTGCAGGGCTGCTCCTCATCCCTTTCATCACCACGTACAAAGCCTGCTTTTATCGAACCCTTTCACGCGCACAGGTACCTATCCGGCAGGAGAGCGGCGAATACGACAGCAAAGGCCGCTGGTACAAATATTAACCCTGCTTTTTTGTGGATAACCGACCCTTTTTTGCTGTGTTCGTGCATCCGGACAGACCCTCGGCCCGGGAATAAATGCAGGGGAACCGGGCGAGGCCAGCATCAAACCCGATTGAGTCCTTTAAGGACAAAGACCAGAAACTCTACGCGGGATCCCGGGAACAATCGTTACCGTATTTTCAGATTGCAAGGAAAAGGAGCATGGCAAACAACCCGCCGCTCAGGGTTGCAAGAAGGTTGGTGCCGGCGTTTCCGAGAAAGCCACGGTTTTCCAGCGTTGCGCCGACAAGGCTGTCGATATTGGTACCAACGAACCCGGCAATCGTGCAGATGACCACCATCGGCAGCGTGACAACCCCAAGGACAAACGCGATCATCGAGACCGCAAATCCTCCAAGAAGGGCCACCGTCTCGCCCGT
>DUHF01000148.1:0-2995 GCA_013331015.1 Methanoregula sp. | reverse complement strand
AGGCGGGGGACACCCCCGGTCACACCGATCTCGCTTGCAAGGGTATCTGCCGCAGCAGTGGCAACGCAGCCAACGTACATGACAATGAAGACCGGCTGCTGGAAGACCCCAAAGAGCACCGCAGCCGCAGCCGCAACGATCCCGTTGGCAAAGACATTGCGGTAGCCCCGCGCCCCGCTCTGGCCCTGCTCCACCCCAATCCGTTTTTTGTACCCGTATTTGTACTTGGTTGCCGCGGAGCCAAGAATAAAGAAGGCAAGCATGATGATGAACCACCGGGCATCCGCAAATACCACAAGAATGATTCCGACCAGTGCCGCAGAAAAGAGCCCGGTGAGGTCGGCGGTCTTTGCCCGGAAGGCAAAGTACCCGAACGTAAACCCTACAATGACTGCGGCAACCACCATCTGGAGATCGGCCTGGTAATTGAGTTCCTGGATGAGCCACATGGTCATGGCAATCCCAAGACCTTCGATCATCAGCGAGTCCTCGAACTTTAAGAGTATCACCTTAAGGAGCACCGCAGCGAGGATGCCAAAGATGATGGTGAGGAACTCCATCTCGCGGAGGTATGCCATGACGAGCACACCGGCCCATGCCGTGGAGATGATGTAGTAAAGGTAGGTGTTCAGGTCATCGGTCCGGCTCTTGAAGACCAGCTCGCCCAGCACGAGCATCGCCATGGTGGTCGCAAAGACAAAGAAGGGCAACAGCCCGATCCCGTAGAGCGCGGCAAGAACGCAGAACGTGTACGTAAGATAACGGGTATTAAAAAAGCGCCAGAGAATGAGCGCGAACAGGATGACAACAAGGGCCATGAGCCATTCCGGCTGCACATACGGGCCGGCAAGAGTCGCACCACCCACCAGTGCCGCCGCGTACCCAAGGCCCCGCTGTCGCTGCATTGGTCAGTACTTGGCGTTATGGTAAAAAGAGTTTTATCGTGAACCGGGCCAAATCCGTCCCGGGGTTCCGAAACAGCCGGGCTGTTTTTTAAAGAGGTGAATACGATCACTATATTTTATTCCGCATCCAACGTTGTCCTCAAATGGTGCCATCTGATCAACTGCCAAAGAATTATGATTTCGCAGAAGTCGAGGAGCGCTGGAGGAAGACCTGGCGCGATGAGGATAACTATTTTGACAAAACCTCCAAAAAACCCCAGTTCGTGATCGATACCCCCCCGCCGTACCCGACCGGGAACTTTCACATCGGGAACGCGCTGAACTGGTGTTATATCGACTTCTTTGCCCGGTACAAGCGGATGAAAGGGTTCAACGTGATGTTCCCCCAGGGGTGGGACTGCCACGGTCTTCCCACGGAAGTCAAGGTCGAGGAGATCAACAAGATCACGAAAAATGATGTCTCGCGGCAGGAGTTCCGGAATATGTGCCGGGACCTGACCATCAAGAACATCGAGGCGATGCGCATCACCCTGCGGAAGATGGCCTTCTCAACAGACTGGTCAAACGAGTACATCACGATGATGCCGGAATATTTTGGCAAGACGCAGCTCTCGTTCCTCCGCATGCAAAAGTCCGGCTATATCTACCAGAGCGAGCACCCGGTCAACTACTGCACCCGGTGCGAGACGGCAATCGCCTTTGCAGAAGTAGCCTACGAGGATCGCGAGACCACCCTCAACTTCTTCGACTTCGATGGCGTCGAGATCGCGACCACTCGTCCCGAGCTCCTTGCAGCCTGCGTAGCCGTTGCCGTGCACCCGGCAGATGAGCGCTACACGAAACTGAAAGGCAGATCCATGAAGGTGCCGCTCTTTGGCCACGACGTCCCGGTCGTGCAGGACGAAGCGGTTGATCCCGCGTTTGGTTCCGGTGCGGTCATGATCTGTACCTTTGGCGACAAACAGGACGTCCACTGGTGGAAACAGCACAACCTNNGCGCTCAGGAAAGCCATTGACCGGCAGGGAAAGATGACCGAAACTGCCGGCAAGTACAAGGGCATGAATGCAACGGAATGCCGTGCTGCAATCCTTGCCGATATGAAAGCATTGCAGATCCTCAACCGCCAGGAGAGACTCGACCAGCGCGTGGGCTGCTGCTGGCGCTGCAAGACCCCCATCGAGATCCTCTCGGAGCGACAGTGGTTCGTGAAGATCAAGCCGGAGGAGATCCAGAAGGCAGCCCACGAGATTACGTGGTTCCCGGAGCACATGCTCCTGCGGATGGAGAACTGGGTCCAGCAGATGGAATGGGACTGGTGCATCTCACGGCAGCGGATCTTCGCCACCCCGATTCCGGTCTGGTTCTGCACAACGTGCGGCGAAATGGTTCTTCCGGATGAGAAGGATCTCCCCCTCGACCCGACCCTTGTGCAGCCAAAGAATCCCTGCAAAAAATGTGGCAGCACCTCGTTTGCCGGCGAAGTGGATGTGCTCGACACCTGGATGGACTCCTCCATCTCGGTCCTGAACGTGACCGGCTGGGACGGCAACGGGAACCCGCCGTTCTTCCCCGCCCAGATCCGGCCGCAGGGCCATGACATCATCCGTACGTGGGCGTTCTATACCATCCTCCGCTCGGTTGCCCTGACCGGCCAGAAGCCGTGGGACGAGATCCTTGTCAACGGGATGGTGCTGGGCGAGGACGGGTTCAAGATGAGCAAGAGCCGGGGCAACATCATTGTGCCCGAGGAGATCCTTGTCAAGTACGGCGCCGATGCGCTCCGGCAGTGGGGGGCGATGGGAGCTGCCACCGGCTCCGATATCATGTTCAACTGGAACGACGTGGTCGCGGCATCACGGTTCCAGACCAAGATGTGGAACATCGCCAAATTCGCGCTCATCCAACTTGAAAAAGGCGGGTTTGACGAGGATGCGCCGGTCACCGCTCTTGCCGACCGCTGGCTCCTTGTCCGGCTCTCCGACACGGTCGAAACGGTCAGTGCCGCGATGGAATCTTACCAGTTCGATGTCGCGCTCAAGGCGATCCGCGAGTTTGCATGGGATGTGCTGGCCGACAACTACATCGAGCT
>DUHF01000300.1 GCA_013331015.1 Methanoregula sp. | reverse complement strand
CCGGCACCATCACCCACTATGAGGGGATAGTCCTTGACATCACCGAGCGCAAACAGGTAGAGGAAGCACTAAAAGAGAGCGAGCACCGGAACGCGATGCTGATCAGGGCGATACCGGATATGATGTTTGTCATATCCTCTGACGGTGTCTATCGGGATGTCCGGGTGCCAAACGACGCGGCACTGGCTCTTCCTGCCGACCGCATCATCGGCACAAATATCCGCGATTCCGGGTTTGGTGAGGAATCGACCGACACGATCCTGTACCATCTCGGGATGGCACTGGAAACGAACAAGCTCCAGCTCTTTGAGTACGAGCTCGTTCTCCCGCAGGGACTGCGCCAGTACGAGGCACGCGTGGTCGCCCTCAGCAACCAGGAGGTTCTCGGCATCATCCGGGACATCACCGAGCGAAAAGCGATGGAGACTGCGCTCAGCCTCTCCCAACAGACCTACCGCTCCTATGTTGACAACTCTCCCGTGGGAATCTTTGTTGCCGAGAGTTCAGGACAGTACCTGGATGTCAATGACGCTGCACTCCGCCTCCTGGGCTATTCCCATGAAGAGATGATGTCCATGACGATCCTTGATCTTGCTCTTCCCGATGAACGACAACAAACCCTGGACCTGTTCACAAGGATACAGGAGCGGTTGAAGACAGAACCCTCGGTGAGCGTTGAATTGCGATTGAGGAAAAAGGACGGATCCGATTGCCCGGTCATTATGAGCACCGTCCGGCTCCCCAATGACACGATCCTCGGATTTACCCTGGATATCAGCGAGCGCAAAGCAGCCGAGGATGCGCTTCGGGAGTCCCGGCAGCTCTTTGTTGACATCATCAGTTTCCTTCCCGATCCCACCTTTGTCATCGACAGTGATGGTGTCGTTGTTGCATGGAACCGGGCGATCGAGGAGCTCAGCGGGGTTCCTGCGGCCGAAATGATCGGGAAAGGCGACCATGAATACAGCCTCTGGCTGTATGGCATAAGGCGCCCGATCCTCATTGATCTCGTTCTTCACCCGGACCCTGATGCCGGGCGGATGAACTACACCGGCATCCATAAGGAGGGGCATACGATCACTGCCGAGACCAGGATCAGAAGTCCTAAAAGCGATCGCCCGGTGACGCTCTCGCTGGTTGCATCCCCCCTCATCGATTCGCAGGGGACCGTTACCGGGGCGATCGAGTCCATGCGGGACATCTCCCGGCTCAAGGAAGCCGAAGCTGACCTTGCCCGGATCAACCAGAACCTTGAACTGATGGTAAAAGACCGGACCCGGGCGCTAGAGGAAGAGGTTGCCCAGCGCAGGGAAGCCGAGAAGAACGTGCAGGCATCCCTCGACTACACCCGGTCGGTCATCGAGGCAAACCCGGACCTTATGGTGGTGCTCGACAAAAACGGTATCATCCTGGATGTCAATACTGCCGGGGAGATGCTGACCGGCATCACAAAGGATCAGCTGATCGGTACACCGTACTTCGGGTACCTTGTCGAGGATGGGACGGTCCAGTCCGCATTTGCCGGACTGCTCGAGAAAGGCAGGATCGAGAATCTGGTCCGGATACAACGGATCGACGGGCACATCACGCCCCTGTCCGTGCATGCAACCGTGATCCGGGGCCGGGAGGGCAGCAATGACCGGATCATCGTTGCCGCCCACGACATCACGCGGCAGAAGCAGGACGAGGACGCCATCCGGGCGTCACTGGAGGAGAAAGTTGTGCTCCTCCGGGAGATCCACCACCGGGTGAAGAACAACCTCCAGATCATCATCAGCTTAACCAACCTCCAGATGCGCCAGACAAACGATCCCGCAATTAAGCAGATCATCTCCGAGACGCAGAACCGGGTCCGGGCAATGTCCCTTGTCCATGAAAAACTCTACCGTTCCACGAGCCTCTCCCGGATCGATTTTGCCGATTACACCCGCTTCCTTGCCACCCAGCTCATCTCGTATTTTGGAACCGATACCCGGCGGGTGAAACTCGATTTTGCCATGGAGGAGATCATGGTTGATATCAACACCGCCGTCCCGCTCGGTCTTTTGATGAACGAGCTGGTGTCCAATGCACTCAAACATGCCTTCCCGGACGGAAGGGAAGGCACAATCGGCATCAGTGGCACAACCGGGGAGGACCAGATAACGCTGGTGGTCCGGGATGACGGTATCGGCATGCCCCCGGATCTGGACTGGAAGAATACTGCGTCGCTTGGCATGCGCCTGGTGACCAGTCTCGTCGACCAGGTGAACGGGACGATCACGCTGGATGCCGGCAGCGGGACGGCGTGGACCGTAACGGTGCACAAGGGCCCGGAGGGTGACCGGGAGGTTAAGGAATGACAAACCTCCTCAACCTGCCCATAACCGGCATCCCGGCGGGTAACCCGGCGTGCACCCGTGCAGGCATACGGCAGGGTGACCCATGAGATCTTCAAACGATCCCCGGCTGGAACGGGAGACGAATTCCGGTGCAGGTGATCCCGATCTTGTGACAACGCTTCGGGTGCGGGAAGCGCAGCTGAACGCAATCATCGCAGCCTCTCCGGTTCCGAAGTTTGTCATCGACAACGATCACCGGGTCATATCGTGGAACCGTGCGCTGGAAAACATGACCGGCATCAAAGCGTCAGCAGTCCTGGGAACGAATCACCACTGGAGAGCGTTTTATTCAGAAGTTCGCCCCTGTCTTGCCGACCTGATCGTTGACGGTTCCACGGGAACGATACCGGTCCTGTATCCCCACTCCTACCAGCGGGCGGACCTGGTGGCCGGCGCGTACGAGGTAACTGATTTTTTTCCGTCCCTTGGAAGCCGCGGGAAATGGCTGCATTTTATCGCTGCACCTCTCATCGGTGAGAATGGCGCGGTGATCGGCGCTGTTGAGACGCTTGAGGATATCACCACGTTCATCGGGATCCAGAAAGAGTTACAGGAGAGCGAGGAGCGTTACAGCGCCCTCTTCTCGAACAACGCCTCGGTCTCGCTCTTAATCGACCCGGATACGGGCCGGATAGTTAATGCCAACGATGCAGCGGTGAACTATTACGGGTACCCGCGGGACCGGCTGCTCTCGATGGGGATCTCTGACCTGAACCGGCTGCCCCGGGAGAAGGTGGTGCGGGATCTTGTGCGGGCAAAGAATGAGAAGGCAAAGCATTTCCAGTCTGTCCATTACCTGGCCTTTGGTGAGAAGCGGTATGTTGAGGTCTATTCAGGCCCGATCACGGTACAGGGCAAACCGCTCTTCTACTCCATCATCCATGACATTACTGACCGGAAACTGGCAGAGCAGGAGTTACAGGAGAGCGAGGAACGGTACAGCGCCCTCTTCTCGAACAGCGTCTCGGTCTCGCTCTTAATTGACCCGGATACGGGCCGGATAGTTAATGCCAACGATGCAGCGGTGAACTATTACGGGTACCCGCGGGACCGGCTGCTCTCGATGGGGATCTCTGACCTGAACCGTCTGCCCCGGGAGAAGGTGGTGCGGGATCTTGTCCGGGCAAAGAACGAAAAGGCCCGGCATTTCCATTCAACCCATTACCGTGCTGACGGAGAGAAACGGTATGTGGAGATCTATTCCGGCCCGATCCGTGTCAAGGGCAAACCCCTCTTTTATTCGATCATCCATGATATCACCGACCGGAAAACGGCTGAAGCCGGGCTGGAGAAGAGCCAGTATCTCCTCTCGGAAGCGATGGAAATGGCACAGATGGCAGACTGGGAATTCGATGTGGACACGGCAACCTTCACCTTCAACGACCGGTTCTATGCCCTGTACGCGACCACTGCCGAACGGGAGGGGGGTTACCAAATGCCCGCAGAGGTGTACATGCGGGAGTTCACCCACCCGGATGACCAGCCGGTCGTTGCCGATGAAATCGCAAAAGCGCTGTCCCGGCCCGGATCCGGGTATCACTCCCTGAGGGAGCACCGGATCATCCGCCGGGACGGACAGGTACGATATATTCTTGTCCGTATCAGGGTAACCAAAAATGCCCAGGGAGTGACGATCGGAACCCACGGCGCCAACCAGGATATCACCGGCCGGAAACTTTCAGAAAATGCCCTCCGCGAGAGCGAGGAACGGTACCGCACGCTCATCGACCAGCTCCCGGATTATGTTATCGTTCACCGGGACGGTATCCTGCTCTATGTTAACCCGGCCGGGGCATCCAGCCTGTCCTATGAGGCGCAGACCCTTGTCGGTACTTCGTTCTACAGCCTGGTGGCCCCGGAGTCCCACGATATCGTCCGTCAGGCCGTGGCCCGGAGGATACAGGGAGAAGATGTGCCACCGTACGAGATTAAGATCGCTGCCCGGGACGGCACCTGCCACACGGTTCTTGTCCACGGCGCCCTGATCCAGTACGATGGCGGACCGGCAAGCATCAACGTGCTCACCGATATCACCCCGCTCAAGGAAGCCGAAGAGGCGATACGGCATGCAAATGAGGATCTTGAGAAACGGGTTCTGGAACGCACCGAAGACCTGCGGCAGGCAAACGTACAGCTGACCGCCGAGGTTGCTGCCCGTGCACAGGCAGAGCAGAAGATCAGCCGGTCGCTTGAAGAAAAAGTCCTCCTCCTCCGCGAGATCCACCACCGGGTCAAGAACAATCTTCAGATCATAACAAGCCTCTTGAAACTCCAGTCGCGGTTCATTAAAGACCCTCAGGTGCTCGAAGCAATCAGGGACACCCAGAGCCGGGTGCGCACCATGTCCCTTGTCCACGAACGGATCTACCGCTCCCCTGATATCGCAGAGATCAACTTAAAAGAGTACCTCCTGTTTCTGGTAAAACAGGTTGCGCAGTTCTACAATGTCCAGCAGCACCGGATCTCCCTGTCCGTCACCATGCCCGCGATCATGACCGATGTCGATCTGGTCACCCCCCTCGGGCTTATCATGAACGAACTGGTCTCAAACTCCCTCAAGCATGCGTTCCCGGATAACCGGAAGGGATCGATATCCATTGACGGTACCTTGCTGGGAGCAGACCGGCTCCGCTTCGTTTATCACGACACCGGAATTGGCATTCCTGAGGGTTTTGACTGGAAGACCACCGAATCCCTTGGCCTCCGGCTCGTGAACAGCCTTGTTGACCAGCTGGACGGAACGATCGAACGGGGCGGGGGTGATGGGACGAGCTTCATCATTGAGATCCGCAGGACAAAAGCTGGTAAGGCCGTTGAGGAAAACCTGCCCGGCAACGGAATTTATGGAGATGACCTGCCGGATAAAGAAGGCAGTAACGGAGCGTGACCATGAATCTCTTCTCACTCCTCATTTGCAAATGTTTATATGAAACCCTGATGACTGACTCCCTGTTCAGATTGGGGGGATAGCATGGAACCGGCATCGCTTTTCATTGTCGAGGATGAAGCCATCGTGGCAAATGATCTCAAAGAGACGCTCCAGGGTCTTGGCTACACCGTAGCCGGTATCGCAAAGAGCGGGGAGATCGCGGTCGAAAAGATTGGAGAAACACGGCCCGGCCTCGTGCTCATGGACATCCACCTCGCCGGAACTATGGACGGGATCGAGACTGCCGGTAAAGTTCATTCCCTGTACAATATCCCGGTCGTATACCTGACGGCCTATGCCGACAACGCGCTCCTTGAGCGGGCAAAACTCACCGAACCCTACGGGTACATCATCAAACCCTACGATGACCGGGGGCTCCAGTCCACCATCGAGATGGCGCTCTACAAGTTCCAGGCAGATGAACGTGTCCGGGAGAACGAAGCCCTGATCCGGTCAATCCTCAACATCAACCCCGACCCGGTCTTCATCATCGACAAGAACACCAACATCCTCTCCATCAATACGGCATTCTCGCGACAGAACCTTAATGCGGGCGCATCCAGCTCCCCGGCACCCCTCTCGTCCCTGGTTACCTCCGGAATAATCTCACGGGCGCTCCTTGATGCAGTCCAGGGGCATTTCTACGATAAAACCCCCTACAAATTCGAGGAAGAGTTCAACGGGAAGTGGCTCTCCCACACCATCTCCCCGCTCTTTGACCAGAACAACCAGATCTTCCGGTGCGCCATCGAGAGTTACGACATCACGGATCTCAAGAAACGGGAACTCGATCTCACTGGTATTACCCGCCAGCTCGAGAACGAGAAGCAGTCCCTTGCCCTCTTTGCTGCCATGCTCGACTCCATGGATGACTTTGTCGTGGCAACCGACATGATGGGCATGGTCATGTACATCAACAAAGCGTTCCGGGAACGGTTCGGGTACTCCCCTGAAGACATCTACACAAAACACCTCAGCCTGATCAAAGATCCCGCCGATCCGTTTGCCCTGGACACCAATGCCTTCTTTGTCGACAAGAAACGGGTCTGGAGCGGCAGCGTCACGCTGATGAATAAGTTCGGCATCCGGATAAAAACGCTCATCAAGAGTACTCCCGTAGCCGTTGACCAGCAGAATGTCCGCCGGGTATTCGTGCTCCGGGAACGGCTGAACTGATCCCGTCTCTCCCGCTGATTTTAAAAAAACGGTGAAACGGATCCGGTATCCGGTTTTTGGATTTTGAATTATCTGGTGAAAAAGATTTATTATCCTGTATCGTGATTCAATGACTTAACAGGAGGGACGTGTTCCCGTGTCCGCGGCAACCATCTTTATCGTGGAGGATGAACTCATCGAAGCTGAGGATATCCGCCAGACTCTTGAAAAACAGGGGTATCATATTGCCGGGATCTGCCGTTCGGGAGAATCCGCGCTCGCGGCTTTCAAATCAATCCAGCCCGATCTTGTGCTCCTGGATATCCATCTTGCCGGACCCATGGACGGGATCGACACGGCAGAACAGATCCATACACGCTACCACATACCTGTCATCTTTCTCACAGCCCATGCGGATGAGGCAAGCCTTGAGCGGGCAAAGGTTACCGAGCCGTACGGGTATGTCTTAAAACCGTTCGATGAACGCGAACTCCGTTCCTCCATCGAGATGGCGCTGTATAAGCACCGGATGGAGGAGCAGGTCAGGGAAGACGCACGCACGATCCGGGTGCTCGCCAATGCCATAGCCGATGCGGTGATGCTCCTTGATGAAAACTGCCAGGTCATCGCCCTCAATGATGCGATGTCGCGCCGGCTCAAAGATTCGTATCCGCTGGTGCACACAGTACCTGCAATCCAGTTTGACCACGATGGCATGTTCACCTCCTTAGAATCGCAGGTCAGCGCAGTCCTCAAAACCGGCATTCCGGTCCGGTTTGAGGAGAAGAGGAACGATGAATGGTTTGAAGTCTCCCTCCATCTCGTCAACGGGCGGGAGGGGCAAAAGAAGCGGGTCCTGGTCCAGTACCATGATATCACCGATCATAAGATGTTTGAGAGCCAGCTCAAGAAAGAGGGCATCACGCAGATCGAACAGAACATGGAGCAGTTCCAGATCTTAAACGACCAGATCAGGAACCCCCTCCAGGCAATCATGGGATACGTGAGCCTCGACTGTATTCATTACCGGGAGCGTATCATGGACCAGATTGCGGTGATCGATACCCTTGTTGACCGGCTCGACCACGGCTGGGTGGAATCGGAAAAAGTCCGCCGGTTCCTTCTCCGCCACTACCGGGACCGTCCGGGCAGTGAAGCAGATGAAACCTCAAACGACAAACCCCCGGAGGGTACCTGATGGAGACCATCCTGCTGGTTGACGATGACCCCGCAATCCGGGAACTGTTTGCCATCTACCTTGAGATGGGGGGTTTCCGGCCGATCACGGCTTTTGGTGGTTCCGGTTGTCTTGAGGTGCTCCGGCAGGAGACCCCTGACCTGATCATCCTTGACCTGATGATGGAGCCCATGGACGGGTGGGATACCCTTCGTGCGGTAGCAGATGCCCGGCTGTCCCGGCTCCCCCCCATCGTCGTCCTCACCGGAAAACAACCGGTGCTTGCAGATATCCTGCGATACGGCGGCATGATCTGGGATTATATCGTCAAGCCGGTGGATGTGAAGCGGATCGTCTCGTCGCTGCATGCCATTATCGGCCGGGAAATTGAATTGCAGGAGGCGATGACGGCGGCGTATTCTGCCGGAAAGGACCGGGATGCGGTGCAGGAATATGCCCGGCTCCTGCGGCTGGTAACCGTTGCCAGAAACCTTGAGACGCGGCGCAGGGAGCGCCCGTGGACTGACACAATCAGAATACGCTCCCTTGAGGAACGTCTCAATACCCTGCATACCCAACTCGGGTTTCCGGACCACCTGCTCAGGGAGAGCCTGACGGGAACCCCCCCAAGGGACACTTGAACGGATGCGACAACCATAATTGGTACAAGGACAATTCAAAGAACGAACACACGAGGAGTGCATGATGGAAACCCCCGCGATTTTTATTGTGGAAGACGAGGCGATCGTTGCAAACGATATCATGGAGACGTTAAAGAGCCTTGGGTATAACGTGCCGGGCATCGCAAAGTCCGGAGAGGCCGCCATCGAGAAGGTGGGCGCACTCAGGCCGGATCTCGTGCTCATGGACATCCACCTCGCCACCCCGATGGACGGGGTGGAAACCGCTGGAAAGATCCACGTCCTCTACGGTATCCCGGTCATCTACCTCACCGCGTATGCCG
>DUHF01000283.1 GCA_013331015.1 Methanoregula sp. | reverse complement strand
ATTTCCGGGTTTATCGGAATTCTCACTGATATGAAGAACGATCCAAAGACCGGGGCGGGGGGTATTGGTTTTTTTACCACCACAACACCGCGTCATCTGCGGTTCATCCAAATCTGTTTATCTCCCCCGGATGTGCCGGATTTTCTCTACGCAACCGGAAGGGGATTGTTTCAAACCAAGGTCATGTGCAATTGGATCCTGATTTTCAAAACTGCAATCGCGATCATGATCGCGATCAAAAACTAATCCAAAATAATCGCGAACCGTTTTTCATTTCAGATTCGGATCGCGATTTTGATTGTAAAATCGATCAGCGATTTTCATCTGCAAATCGGATTGCGATTGAAAACCGGTTTTTTACCCGCAATTACTGACTGAGCATAAAATCGGATCGCGATTTTTTTGTGGAATTCGGTCAGCGATTTTGATCGCAAAATCGATCAGCGATTTTCATCTGCAAATCGGATCGCGATTATACAACTGCAATCGCGATCCCGATCGCGATCAAAAACCAATCCAAAATAATCGCGAACCGTTTTTCATTTCAGATTCGGATCGCGATTTTGATCGCGAAATCACCGGAAAAAAGAATATTTGGGGAGTGGTTATCGATCGCTGCACTTACTCTTTTGGTTTGACCGCTTTGTCCATCCCGACTTTCGCCCGGGCGAGAATCTCATCAAAGGACTTCTGGACCTGGGATGTTGTGTCTTTAACGGTCTTTTCGATATGTTTCTTCCCTTCTTCAGTGGTCACCAGGTCATGCGTTGCCGTTGCAAGCTCATCTAAAGCCGTGAGAACCTGGCGGGTTGCCGCTGCGAGGCGGACATCGATCGGGTCGATCTTCGTTTCAGGATTCTTTTCCGGTACTGCAGGTTCTTCCACCCAGATTCCTTTCTCAAAATGCCCTGGTTTTTCTTTCATGATAATCACGCATTTATGGATGTGAAGTCAGAGTTCCGGCAACATAAAATGCCCGGGTGGAGAAGAAGATCTTCGGTGCGCAGCATCAGGCAATGATTTGTTTTCGTGGTATAACCGTGGCGAAATGCTTTCAGGACAGTATTTGCGGGAAAAACTGGATATAGTGGAAAAAAGGAGGAGGATGGGATCTATTCTTTCCGTATCCGCCGGTGCAGCAATCCGGCGGTAAGACCGATTGCCAGAAGTGCCACCACAAAGGTAAACCCGGGCAACGACTTCCGCTGGGAGAGCCCGGTCACAAATTCCGAGGTGGTCCCGGGGGTTATCTCGATTGAGGTTTTGAAGTCCTCGTACCCGTCCATGATCAGGAGGATTTTATGGCTGCCCGGAGATAACCCCGGAATTACTGCCGGAGTTATTCCTTTCATCTGGTCATCAACATACACGAGGGCTCCGGAGGGGGTGGTGGTGATGGAAAGGATCCCGGTTGTTGGGATGGAGGTGGGTTGCGGTGACAGGATTGTTGCCGTTGCAGTCGTACCGGTAGCCGGCGTGGTTGTCGATCCTGAAGAACTGGTTGTCACCGTTGTTGCGGCATTCCTGTTCAGCACGGTACTGATGTACTGGAGATCGCCCATTACCAGGACCTGGCTTGAAAAATCCTGGTACCCTTCATGCCGCAGGAGAACCGTATGCTGCCCGTTCTGGATATTATCAAGCGTGACCGGGGTTATGCCTTTGATGGCATTGTCAAGGTACACGCCCGCCCCCGAGGGATCTGAGGTTACCGCA
The DNA here is from genome assembly GCA_013331015.1 of Methanoregula sp. GTDB lineage: Archaea > Halobacteriota > Methanomicrobia > Methanomicrobiales > Methanospirillaceae > Methanoregula > Methanoregula sp11803u. The sequence continues at coordinate 10,625 of DUHF01000283.1, read as the reverse complement.
ATACTGCCGTATGCCGGGGTAGGTGTCGGAGTTGGCAGGCCAATCAGGTGATCCACCTGAACAACCGAGTAGGGAAGAACATTGCTCCGCGCATCCAGCTCCTGGATCTTCATCATCATCTTATTGGCGCCGGGTGCCGCTGTTGCCGGGACATGCGCTTTTAAGACCATCTTGACAATGACTTCGTCTTTATTCTGGTAGTTAAGTTCAAACCCGCTTATGGTAAGGATCTTTCCCCGTTCGGCAGGCCGAACATTCTGCACCCCATTGACCACAACCGTGTAATGCCAGACCGGGTCGTCGAGTTCCGTAACAAACTGGAGATCGTCATAGGACGGGAACGCAACACCGGATGCGGCATATACCGTGCAGGAGACTTCGACCGGATCATTCGGGTTCAGAACACCCGAAGGGGTGATGGTGACCGGCGATACCGTAAAGGCAGAGGCACAGGGAATGAGGAGCAGCAGGATAACCACGGCAGGGACATACCGGCTGCAACCCGGAAGAGGAAATTTCATACCTAAAAGTAAAGCGCCGGGGTATAATATCCTGTTTGCAATCCGTGGGTTTCACGGGTTCCTGTACGCCCCTTTGGGCACCGTGATCTCAAACCGCGTCCCCTGCCCGCTGGTGCCGGTCTCCCGGATACTCATACCGGTGATCGAGAGGACTTCCCGGACCAGGAAGAGACCAAGACCCGAGCCTTTCCCGTAGCCGCGATCAAAGATCATGTTCTTCTCTTCTGGCGGGATCCCGACCCCATTATCCTCGATAATCAGCACGAGGCTCTCGGAGTTTGAGACAAACCTGAGTGTCACCTCCGTAGCCCGGGACCCGTGTTCGAGCACATTCTGCATGATATTGAAAAGGGCTTTTTCAAAGAGCGGATCGGCAAAGATCTCGAGATTTGCAAGATTGAGATTCTGCTTCATGTGCAGGAAATCCAGGTGCGAGATAGCAAACAGGAACACCTGCCGGACATTCTGCCACCGGGGCGGGTGGATCCCCATCTCCTGGTAATTTTTGGCAAAGTCCAGGGTATCGACCATCTTTTTCAAGAAAACTTCCTGCTTTTCAAGATAGGACCGGGCTTTCTGGTCAAGGGGGGCGGCTTTCACCAGTTCCTGGTAGGCTGCAAGTGAAAAAGCCGCGGTCTGGATATCCTGAAACGTAACCGCGTTGAGGAGTGCCAGTTTGTTCCTTGCCTGCTGCAGGGCAGTGTTCGTCCGCTTACGATCCGAGATATCCCGGCAGAGTGTGAGGACGATATCACCGCTTGCCGTATGAAACACGGTGGCATTGATCTCAACGGGTTGAAGGGTCCCGTCCGGGCGCAGATAATCCACTTCAAGGCCGCGGACATGCCCGGTCTTCATGCACTTTTCAACTTCCCGGGCATTGCGTTCAAGATCGTGTGAGGCGGTCCAGTCAGTTACCGGGTGACCGAAAATTTCGTCAAGAGAAGCCCTGCCGGTGAGCCGCAGGTACACCTCGTTGGCATCGATTACCAGGCCATGGTTGTCCAGCACCAGGTACCCGGTATCGGTAATATCCACGAGGCTCCGGTACCGTTCCTCGCTGTCGCGGAGACGCTCCTCTGCTTCTTTTTGTTCTGTAATATCCTCAGAGATTCCCAGCAGGAAACGGGGTTCGCCACTGCTGCCAAGAACCGGGATCTTCCGGGTATGCAGGATCCGCTCACCAAGAATCCGTGTCCCGATCTGTTCTTCGGGAATATCGAGAAGGACCTTGCCCCCAAGGACCGCCCGGTCATTTTTTGTGAAGAAATCCGCCTGATCCTTTGGGAAGAAATCATAATCGTTCTTCCCGAGGAGTTCCTCACGGGCATACCCGAGAAGTTCCTCTCCTGCCCGGTTGAACCGGACAAAACGGAGATCTTTTGCATCCTTGACAAAGATCATCAGCGGGATATTCTCAACGATGTTTGAGAGGAACTCCTCGCTTTCACGCAGCGTCTCTTCGGCACGCTTCCGCTCCGTGATATCTTCAAAGATTGTGGCAAAGGTTCCCGGAGCCGGACAATAGACCGCGATCTGGAAGTATTTATCAAGGGGAGGAAAGTAGGTTTCAAAGACCTCCGGCGTACCGGTCCGGACTACCCGTGCATAGGTCTCAAGGAAGGGGGGGCTTTCAACCCCATACACTTCACGGCTCGTTTTCCCGACTGCCCGTTCCCGGGAGATCCCCAAGTGCTTCTCGAACGCGGGGTTAATCTCGGTGATGATATAATCCTCCGCGATGCCGTCCGGGTCAACTTTAAGTTTGTGAATGGCAGCACCGTCCATCATATTGGCATAGAGGGAATGGAACCGCTCCTGGCTCGCCCGGAGTTCCTGCTCCTTTTTTGCGATCTCATCAATCTGCTGCCGCAGCTCCTCATCGTTGGCGGTGAGCTGCTCATAGGCTGCCTGCAACTCCTGGTTCTTCTTCTCCAGTTCATGGATGCGCTGCTGAAGTTCGGGATAGTAACTCTTGCGGATAGAGGTCTCGCCAAGACCGATGATCCGGTTCCGCTGGGCTTCCCAGTCGGGAGTATCGTCAGAATGCTCGTTCATAGATCTGCTCAAGGTCAGCAACCGTGGTCTTCTTCGGGTTTGTTGCAAGACAGGGATCATGGATCGCTTTTCCTGCAAGTTCGTGCAAATCCGCTTTCGATACCCCCAGTTCCGAGAGCCGGGTTGTGATGCCCAGCGCCTCGCGGAGCGTGCGTATGGCAAGAATGACCCCCTGCTTTCCTTCCCCGGGGTTCACACCCAGTGCAGCGCCTACTGCCGCATAGCGCTCCGGGCAGGCATCGTAATTGAAATCAATGACATGCTCCAGCAGGAGCGCGTTGCACTCCCCGTGCGGGAGGTCGGAGTATCCCCCAAGGCTGTGGGCCAGTGCATGGACTGCACCGAGACTGGCATTCGAGAAGGCGAGCCCGGCAAGGAGGCTCCCGAGCATTGTCTGGTACCGTTCCTCAATTGACCCCGGGTTACGGTATGCTGCTAGCAGGTGGCCGTGCATCAGCCGGATGGATTCAAGCGCCTGGATGTCGGTGACCGGTGAACTGGCATTCGAGACATAGGCTTCCACGCTGTGGGTGATGGCGTCCATGCCGGTGTGTCCGGTGAGCTCGGGGGAGAGCGTGGTTAAGGGCACCGGATCAACGAGCGCAATATCCGGTACGATCATCTTGCTGATGATGGCAATCTTCACCTTTCTTGTGGTATCGTTGATGATGGCAAACTGCGAGACATCTGCGCCGGTGCCGGCCGTTGTCGGGATGCAGATCATCGGTGGGGGTGGAGTTGCAACATTGTCCACCCCTTCAAATTCCAGCACCGGTTTTTTATTGGAGACCACGATCCCGATTCCCTTGGCACAGTCAATCGGGCTGCCGCCGCCAATCGCAAGGATCGCATCACAGCCGGAATCCTCGTACACCCGGGCCCCCTCCATCACCTCAAAGTCACGGGGATTGGGGCTGACACCGGAAAAGAGGGTGTGCCCGATCCCTTCGGTATCAAGACGTTCCGTAACATCCTTCACCCACCCGGCGCTGATGACGTTCGGCCCGCTCACGATGAAGACCTGCTCTGCACCAAAGTTCTTCGCGTACCGCCCGGCAAGCAACCGGGCATCCGCCCCGATGACGAACTCCGGGGCAACAAACTTTCTCAGTTCTGTAAAAGCACCGCTCATGACACCTCTCCCCAGTTGAACTTCCACTGTATGACAGTGAATGCCAGTTATTCATATTTCAAGGTTTATCATCGCAATCCGGGGGCATGACCGGAAACGAAAGGAGCGTTGAATTGCCCTCCGCGGTAAAAACGCCAAATATCCGTGACAGGGATTTTTCTCCTTCACCTGCCTTTTGCAGCAGTGACGCGGAACGCGTTCTTTGGCACGAGCATCTCGAAGCGGGCCCCCCGGCCCTCGATACCGGTCTCCCTGATGCTGATGTTTGTGATCGAGAGGATCTCCCGTGCCAGAAAGAGGCCGAGACCTGTATTTTTGCCATACCCGCGGGTAAAGATCTTCTCTTTCTCCCCAAGAGGGATTCCGATCCCGTTGTCTTCAACAATGACCAGCAGGCCGTCCGGCTCGCGCTCGCAGCGAATCGTGATCCCGGTTACCCGTCCCCCGTGACGGCGGGCATTTTCAACAAGGTTGAAAAAGACCCGCTCCAGCATCGGGTCAGAGAACACCTCGATGCCGGCACAGGTCTTCGAGAACCGGATCGGCACCTGGCTTGCCACGCGCTCGATGACCGCCTCGACCGGAATCCAGGAGGGGGCCTGGATACCCAGCTCCTGGTAGGTCCGGGTGAACTCGATCTGGCGGGCGATGGTGTCGGATGCAGCAAGGATCTTTTTGAGGTAATCTTCAACAACCGGATCCCCTTTCCTCTGCGCAGCAATCCGGGCAAAACCCTGCAGGATCGTCAGCTGGTTGGCAACATCGTGACGGGTGATGCTGTTTAAGAGGCTGAGTTTCCGGTTTGCTTCCCGGATCGCCTGTTCCATTGCCCGGTATTCCGAAACATCGTGAATCGAGCATTCAACCCCATCCGGCTCCCCCTCCGCATTATAAACAAAATGTGCATTCACTGAACCCCAGAACGTCGTCCCGTCTTTTCTCATGAACTCAATATTCTGGTCAACGAGTTCCTTCTCCTGCTCCATCTTCTCGATCAGGCCTGGCCAGATCTCCGGGCGCTGGTAAAAGGATGTAATGGACCTTTCAAGAATCTCTTCGGGTACATCATACCCGAACAGGGTTGCAGCCGAGGGGCTTGCCATGATGAGTTTTCCTTTTTGGTCAGACCGGATAAATGCGTCCTGGATCTTCTCGATAACACTGCGATACCGTGCTTCGCTTTTTCGGAGTGCTTCTTCAGCAAGCCGGTAGCCGGTAAAGTCAAGGGCATTGCCAACAAGCGTGGTGACCGCGCCGGTATCATCAATGACCGGCATAAGGGTTGTCCGGTACCAGTGGATCGTTCCATCTTTGTGAAAGACCCGGTATTCAATGCCCGGCTGGGCTTTGCATGAGGAGATTGTCCGCGCCAGAAAATCCTCACAGGCGGGGATATCCTCCGGGTGAACAAACTCCCGGAAACTTTTTCCCAGGACCTCTCCCTGATCGTGACCGAGACAAACAGACCAGCTTCGGGAGATGAACGTAAGGGTGCCATCCGGCTTAAGCGTGTAGATGACATCATGGCTGTTGTCAACGATAATACGGTAAAGCCGTTCCATATCGTGGAGGGCCTGCTCGGCTTTCTTCCGTTCGGAGAGATCGGTTGCAACACTCAGGATTGCATCCTGGGCGTTCCAGTGGATGAGACGGATTGCCACGTGAAGCGGGATCCGGGATCCGTCTTTTCGGTAATGCTCCACATCAAAAGAGGCCTCACCGGTCTGTTTGAGCGTATCGATCCGCTCATTGATACGTTCCTCGCTTGCCGGGACATCCAGCTCATGGAGGTTGAGCGCAAGGAACTCTTCCCGCGTATACCCGTGAAGCTCAAACGTCCGCTGGTTTGCATACAGGAACCTGCCGTCATCGGCATGAACCGTGATGGATGCCGGTGAGATCTCCATGAGCCCGGCAAGGAGCTGCATCTGCTGATCAGCGTTCCGGACCGCCGTGATATCATGGAAAATGCCTTCAATGCCCCCCGGCTTGCCATCCTGACCAGAGTAGAAGTGGCTGCTGGTTGATACGATGACGAGCCCCCCATCACTGCGACGGAGGGACACCTCAAAATCCTTAACTTCACCTTCTTTTTTTATCAGGTCAAGGAACGCTTCCCGGCGTTCTGGAAATGCCCAGATATCCGTGCCGAAATTCTTCCCGAGAAGTTCATCGAGCGACTGATACCCGAGAAGCGGGAGGATGCTTGGGCTTGCCATGATCAGGTTGCCTTCCCTGTCGCTCCGGTAATAAACGTCCTGGATATTGTTGAGGATCGTGCGGTACTTCTCCTCGCTCTGCCGCAGGGCATCTTCGGCCTCCCGGTGGTGGGTGATATCCCGGGCAGCCGCATAGATCAGGTCACCGGAGGGTTTCGAACGCCATTCGATCCACCGGTAGGTGCCATCTTTGTGCCGGTACCGGTTGGTGAAGTTGAGCACATCCTCCTGGGAGCGCAGGGTTGCGATGGCATCGAGCGTGCCCTGAAGATCGTCAGGGTGCACAAGATCGAGGAAGCGTTTGCCAGCAAGTTCAGTAATCGTGTACCCGAGCGTCGGCTCCCACTGGGGGTTCAGTTTCCGGAAGTACCCGTCCGTATCGGCAATGCACAGGAGATCAAGACTTGCGGTGAAATACCGGTCCAGTTCTGCGGTCGATTCCCTCAGTTCTTCCTCAATCTCCCTGCGCCCGGAGATGTCCACATGGGTGCCCGCCATCCGCACCGGTTCACCCCGCTCATTCTCCTCCACCACCTTCCCCCGACCAAGAATCCATTTCCAGCTGCCATCCTGCATCCTCAAACGGAATTCGAGATCAAAACTTTTCCGTTCCTGAATGCTTGTGCGGATAACATTCTCGGTATGCTCAAGGTCATCCGGGTGCACAAGTGCGCGCCAGCTGTCGTAACTGCCATCAAACGCACCCGGCTCGTAACCGAGCATCCGGTAGTATTGCGGGCTGAAGTAGGCTTTGTTGGTGGCAAGATCCCAGTCCCAGAGCCCTTCATCGGCAGCCTCAAGTGCCAGCGAGAGGCGCTCCTCGCTCAGCTGGAGCCTCTTCTCGCTTGCTGCCAGCACATCGAACTGGCCGCGGAGTTCTTCTTCGCTTGCCGTGATCTGCTCGTATGCGGCACGGAGTTCTTGTTCTGATTTCATTCGATCGGATATATCGATCCCAATCCCGGTGAAATACGTTTTCCCGCCAATCTCCAGCCGTTTTGCGGTGAAATGGAAGGGGATCCTCCTGCCATCCCGGGTCTGGAGATCGGCTTCCGCCCACGCCTGTCCCTTAGCAAGAGCACGCTCCACCCCTTCCGAGATGCAGCGGATTGCATTCTCGTCTTTGGTAAACCAGTCAAGGACATGCATTCCCCTGAGTTCTTCGGCCGTATAACCCGTGATCGCCTCGTGGGCCCGGTTCCACCGCACGAGACGGCCATCGCTGTCATAGAGATAGAGCAGACCCGGAACGCTGTCCATTACCGCATCTGAAAAGATCTTCTCGCGATCAAGCGCATCTTTTGTGTTCTTCTGCTCCGTGACATCCTTGGCTGTGCCCTCGTAATACCGTATGTTCCCTTTAACATCAAAGACTGCCGCCGCATTGATCTTTATCCAGCCGGTATTCCCGTCACGGCGATAGACCCCGGCTTCAAAATCCTTAACCACACCTTCATTCCCGAGTGTCTTGATTAAACGTTGGCGATCATCCGGGTTGACATAGACCTGAGAACCGATGTCCCTGACAGCGTTGAGCATTTCCTGCGGTGTGTCATAGCCAAAGATCCGGGCGAGCGTGGTATTGATTGCCAGAAACCGGCCATCGAGGGTTGTCCTGAAGATCCCAATTACCGAATTCTCAAAGAGGCTGCGGTAATTTTCCTCGCTCTCAAGGAGTTCATTTCGGGTTCTCCGCTGCCGGATAACCTGCCAGAGTCCCTGCATGAGAAGCGATAACTGGTGGACATCATCGACCGTGTAATCATGGGGTTTGTTTGCCACCCCGGCAACCATCACAATGCGCCCGTTATCAATGACCGGGATGTTCATGTGCCGGACGATGACGGGATGACCGGAAGGGTACCCCTTCTTTTGGGGATTCGGGGCTGCATAATCATTCGTGATGACAGGACGCCTCTGCCGGACCGCCTCTCCCCAGAGGCCGGTCTCTGATGTTTTATAGACAATGGGTTTCTCACGGAGAGCGCATTCCTTCATTGCCGATTTCGACCAGGCGTACATGCTCAACTCTGACTCATCCTCGCTCAGGAATGCAAGATAGCCGAGCGGGCTGCCCGTTACGATGCCGGCCCCCTCGACAGCATATTTCAAAAGGTCCTTTTCGGGGTTATTCGCCCGCTCAAAGAAGCCCAGCATATATTCAAGCCGTGATGCATTTTCCCGTACCTGCTGTTCAGTGAGGGTCAGCGCATCGAGCTGCTCACGGAGCTCCTCCTCGGAAGCCGTGATCTGCTCGTAAGCGGCACGGAGTTCATCATCGGCTTTCTTCCGTTCGGTAATGTCACGGATAGCCTCGATCGCTCCTGCCAGTTCACCCTGCCGGTTGTAAAGCGGACCTGCCTTGGCAAGAACCGTTATCTGGTTCCCCCGCGGATGCGGAAGATTGGTCTCGGCGGTTATCGTGTTATCCACTCTCAGGATATTGGAGTAATAGGGTTCCACTTCACTTTCGGAGGAGAAGATCAGGTCGATAAGGATTGGCCGGCGCTTACCATAGAACGGCAGGGAATACTCGTGATCCCCTTTCCCGAGCATGGTTTCCGCGGAAAGCCCGGTCATCTCCTCGATTGCCCGGTTCCATGCGATGATTACGCCATCCCGGTTTATCGCAAAGGTCGCGTCTGGCAGGAAATCAATGATATCGGCAAGGCGTTTTTCGGATTCGACACGCGAGATCTCGGCCTGCCTCCGAGCGGTGGCCTGCCGGATCTTGTGGGCTAGTTCGGCGAACTGGGCTTTGACATCGCCGCCTTTCTGGAGATAAAAGTCGGCACCGTTGTTGATTGCCTCAATCACGATCTCTTCCCGGCCCCGGCCGGTGAAGAGGATGAACGGGATATCCCCAAACTGCTGGCGGACGGTTTTTAACAGCGCGATACCATCCATTCCCGGCATCTGGTAATCTGATATTATTGCATCGAAGGGGAGGGTTGAGAGCAATTCAAGCGCTTCCCTCCCCGATGCTGCGGTTTTAACGTTAAATTCCGGGGACTGCTCTAAAAAGATCTTGCAGAGATCGAGAAGATCTCGTTCATCATCCACGTAGAGCACAGAGAACATCGGAAATTGCCAATCCTGTAATATCCTGAATCGATGGTTCTGCTATATAAAATAGCGGAAGCGGTGTCGATCTTTTGACTCTGTTGAAACGAGCATGAATTTTGGGACATCTGACCAGCAACTTTCAATAGTAGAAGAATTATTTAACACATATACGGATGTGAACCATGAGAACGCAAAGTGTTACCTACTTTACCGAGCGTGAAGAGGAGTTCGTGAATCTCTTAATCGAGATTGGGATGCGCAGGACCGTTGCCAAGGTACTGGTATATCTTGCAAATACCGAAGAGGCAACATCGCGGGATATCGAACGCGGGACCGATCTTCGCCAGCCGGAAGTCAGTATCGCCATGAACTACATGTACGAGCGCGACTGGCTCAAGAACCGGGAGAGCAAGGCAATGAGCAAGGGCCGGCCCGTGAAGATCTACACGCTCTCAAAACCCATTGCAAAAATTATGGATTCAATCGAACAGGAGAAGAAAGAGGAGGCACGGCACCGGCTGGAACTGGTCAAGAAACTCAGGCTGTATATCAACTAAAAACAACCCCCGTTCACGTCATCCCGGCAGGTTTTTTTAAAAAACTGGTCGGGGTGAGGCACCCCACCAGAACCGGGCCCTGGAAAACGATGCCCGGTTTACGTACTTTTTATGACAGGTAATCATCCCGCCGCGGGCTGAAAACTTCCAGTGCAACGGAATCCGCCAGGATCTTTGCATGGTGCCCGACATTTCCCGGAATTACCCAAGCGTCACCCGGGCGGATTTCATGAATATCGTCACCAATCGTGAGGATCATGTGGCCGGAGACGAGATAGCCGGTCTGCTCCTCGGGATGGCGGTGATGCGCAAGAACCGAACCGCCTTTTAAGATGAACTCGGTCATCAGCGTCTTCTCGCCATAAACGAGGGTCTTGCGCTGGATTCCCGGATCTGCCGGCAGGTAACCGGATTCATGGGATTTTGCATACATGATTCTCACGGTGTTTTGGCAAGTTCGGTAATTAAAGCATCGCCAAATTCGCGTGTCCCGTACGATCCGCAGAGATCCCTGGTGCAGATGCCCTGTGCAATGAGTGCTCGGATAGCTGCATCAATCCTAAATGCTCCATCGGAGTCCCCGAGATAGTCAAGGAGCATGGCCGCACTCCGGACTGCGGCGATGGGGTTTGCAATATTCTTACCGGCAATATCCGGCGCACTCCCATGCACCGGTTCAAACAGTGCATGATTATCTCCGATGTTGGCACTCGGTACAAGGCCGAGACCCCCGACAAGGTACGCGGCAACGTCTGACAAGATATCCCCGAACATGTTGGTCGTCACCACAACATGGTAATTACCCGGGTGCTGGAGAAGGTCAAGCGACAATGCATCGATATATTTGTCATTACAGGGGATTTTTGCTGCTTGTGCTTCGGCAATGCAGATATCCCGGAAGAAGACATCGGACTTGATGACGTTTGCCTTATGCCCAATCGTAAGGATATCGTTTCGCTCTTTGGCCAGCCGGATTGCGGCCCGGGCTATCCTTTCGGTCCCTTTTCGGCTCACCACCCGGAGCGTTGTTGCCCGGTCAGGAGAGACTTCCTCGATACCGGAATAGAGTCCT
>DUHF01000011.1 GCA_013331015.1 Methanoregula sp. | reverse complement strand
TCCGCCTCGCGTGCGGCTGCGCATGACCCCCCTTCCGCTGTTTCTCGTGACATGATGAAACGGCCGTCCTCTCCGGTACTGGATTTTTGTGGGCACAGGTATTAAGGGATATGCTCCCCGTGTGGCACCCGGCTGCGCGGCATGGTGAGGCACAACCCAGATTAACAAGCAGGAACAATTTATCCGGCACATCAATACCAAAGGAATGTTATCATGGGAATCTTTGACAAACTGACCGGAAACAAGCCTGTAACGCTCAACCCGAAATCCGCGCTGGTCCTCTCGGCCATCACAGTCATTGCCGCCGATGGCGTCATTGACGAGGCCGAACTCAACGACCTTGCCAAGATCGTCCGGGGCGACCGCACGTCCATCAACAATGCCATGGAAGTGATGAAAGCCAACAAGTTCCCCGGTGTCATCGACATGGTCGCCGCGGTGCTGGACGAGAAGCAGAAACTTGCCACCCTCGCCATCCTCTGCGACCTTGCCATGGCAGACGGGATCCTTGCCGGCGAAGAGAAGATCGTCCTCGAGATGTACCGGGAGAAGTTCGGTGTCAGCGAGGATGCCTTGAGGCCGGTCATCGAGACCATCGCGCTCAAGAACAACTTTGCGATCTTCTCGTAATCTCTTCTCTTTTTTTACCGGTTGTTCCTGAAGCAGAGCAGAGCGGCAAGCACTGCGCAGGCCGGTGGCAGGAGTCCTGCCGGTGCCTGGGTTGTCGGAAGCGGTTCGGGAGTTTTTGTGGTGGGGGGAACGGTCTCCTGCGTTGACGGGGGCGGGGTTGCAGTCAAGAGTACCGTCACGACGCGGGTGACGACGGTCGGCTGGCGGGTCGGCTCCTTTGTAATAATTACCATCCCTGGCGCTTTCCTTGAGTATACATTGATGGCGACATCCAGGTTGTCACGGTCCACCGATTCCGGGTTCTCGGCCCTGACCGAGTAGGATCGCAGGCCGGTGTAGAGGGATGTCTGGAACTCCACGACAATCTGGCCATCCCTGTTCGTTCTGGCAAGCGCATAGTAATTGGTATTGGACATGGTTGCGGAGGCAGGCGCAACATCGTCAAGGATGGTCCGCCCGTTCCCGTTGTTGTACTGGTAGGAGCCGATGGTGTAGGGCCCACCCGCCGGATCCTTCTGGACATTCTCGATATTGTCAGCAATCACCGGCGGCTGGTCGTACTCTTCTCCGGTCATCGTGAACGTCCGGGGCAGCCAGATGTAATACGAGGTGTTGGGCATCCCGGTGATGGTTGCCGTGAACCGGCTCCCCCGGGTCAGGGTGTCGTCAATGGACTGTTCCGCGGTCTTGACGGCATACGCCGGCATGGTGGCAAGCAGGGCAAACGCCAGCAGCACGAGCAGGGCAAGGGGAAGGAAGCGGGATTTCATGAAGATCTATTCCTCCGGTAATGTGGGATACTTGGGACATTTGCCGTTTCGGATTAAATAATGCATTACTGCTGCCCGGGACCTCCTGGCAGCAATGTCTTTATGGGTGCCGGCATGCATCTCCTCCTTGTGGTGATCCGCATGGCAAACCCGTTTGAATTACACCTGGTACCGATAAAAAAACCTGATGAGGTCAATTTCATTCTCGGCCAGTCGCATTTCATCAAGACTGCCGAGGATATCGCAGAGGCTGTCACCGGTTCTGTCCCGCAAGCGAAGTTCGGGCTCGCGTTCTCGGAAGCCTCGGCCGAATGCCTGATCCGGTGCGAGGGAAACGACGATGGACTCGTGGCGCTGGCGCAGGAGAACGCGGGGAGGATTGCGGCCGGTCACTCGTTCATCCTCTTTTTGGAGAACTGCTACCCGGTCAATGTCCTCAATGCGATCAAAGGCCTGCAGGAAGTATGCAGTATCTACTGCGCCACGGCAAATCCCGTGGAGGTCGTGGTTGCCGAATCCACGCTCGGCCGGGGGATTATGGGGGTCATCGACGGCATGAAGCCCCGGGGCATCGAAGGCCCGGCCGATGTTGCCACCCGGCGCGAATTTTTGCGAAAATTCGGGTACAAGCGGGGATGAGAGGGTCGGTATCCCACGCCCCTCTTTTCCCGGCACCCGTCTCCTTTATCTCCCGGGAGCGGATTACTGATTATGTCACCGCGAAAGTCACTCCCGAAAAGTACGGTGAATAATGCGGCCCCGGCAAAAGGGTCCGGCATGGACCGGGACCGTCATCTTGAGGATGCCCGCCATCATCCTCTCGATCACCCGCTGCCCCACCCGCCTCACAAGCCGATCAAAAAACCACCCCTGCCAAAAAAACATACGCCCCACTCCCGCCCGCACGAAGAGGAGCTGGGTCCCCACACCAACAAACCCGGCCCCATAAAACCGGCACCAAAACTCACCCGTACCGGTAAGAATCAGCCTTAATGAACGTTCACCCGTATAACCCTTTTTTTTGTTCTTTACTCCCTGCCCCGCCCGGCTTTACACGAATCACTCTGGATTGCCCCGCCCGGGTCCGGCCACCACAAATAGGGTGCGTCTAAGGTTTTTCCTCAACCCGTTTCGCATGCAAGCCGGATTTTCCCTGCATCTTGTTGTGCTACACTGGTTGCCGGGCATATCCGATGTACGGATTTGTACTCCGGTAACTGCTGTTTTGCAAGCAACAACATGCCGCGATCCCGCACGCCCAAACCCTCCCGGGTAATCCTTTTGGATTACCATCCAGGGTTTTTTTTCAGGAGGAAATCTGCCCGCCTTATTCCTGTTTTCATGTTCTGTCAGAGTATCATCCATATTCTGACAATCCGGCAAATTGATCATCCTTTTATACCCCTTTCCTTCCACTGGAACGCGCCTTAAAAAAGCCTCAATTTCCGTACCTGCACCACTCTATGGGTTAAAAATAAACCAAGCGGTACGAGTTTTACCCGGATTTCTGCACAGGAAGTTGAGGTATGTTCACTTGATTTTGGCAGGTACTTTTTGCATTTTTGGGGATTGGGCCGGCATTCGCCCGCTGAAACCGTTGGGGGTAACGCGGCATATCCCGTGGCAGGGGGGTGCAAGCCCACCGGTCACGCACGCGTGTTCAGGTGCCGGCACCTTTTTGTTCCAAGAAAAATTTTTATACCGGGCGCGATATGTAACTGGTAATGCAAAACGAGCCGCAACACGATACCATCTGGGCCCTGAGGGTCTCTTCTTCTCTTGGTAAGCGGCTGCTCATTTTCGTAAACTAACGTCCTGCAGTTCCTCATATGCGGGGCTGGACAGAATCGATTCCTGAATAACATCCTGGAGGTGAATTATGAGTTCAATTGCTGAAATGTCTGGAGAAAACCGGGCCGGGTCCCTGTTCCGTCCGGCCGGGATCTCCTGGTTAATCGATAAGACCATGAATGACCATCGCATGCAGGAACGTATCCTGGCGGTGATAGCCCTCGGGGAGAGTGGCGATCCCCGGGCCGTCCGCCCGCTCATCGACTGCTGCCATGATAAAAACCCCGAGCTGCGCTGGCATGCAATCGTTGCGCTCGGGATGATCCGGAGCGGACGGGGCGTGGATGCGCTCGTTGAACGGCTCCGTGACTCGCATGAACGCGGGGA
>DUHF01000109.1 GCA_013331015.1 Methanoregula sp. | reverse complement strand
ATCAGAACCGGGGTTTCCGGTGCTTGGGCAGGCAGTCCCTGCAATAGACCGGCCGTCCTTCGGTTGGCTTGAAGGGGACTTCGCACTCTTTACCACAGTCTGAACAGACTGTCTTTGTCATTTCTCTGGGACCGAAGTTTCTCGGGCCGCCAAAATTCCTTCTTTCCATTGTATTACTCTTGCAGTTGTGATCTGCAATTATTCAATTACCGGTCGGGTATATATACATCTGCACAATGATGAGATCTTTTTTATATTGCTGCTGATATCGAATCAGGGAATGATCTCGCACCCGTTGAACTTCTCGTGCCTGAAGTCTTCCAAAGAAATGGTGCCACCGTCAACAAGTGCCTTCACCCGGGGAAGCACCTCAAGGAGCACATCGTACAGGTTCTCTACCGTACCACAGACCAGTCTCCGTTCATCAGCTCCCCATGGCTGGGTGATGTTGGAATACAGGCATCTCCCCCCGCAAAAATTGCGTATATGGCAGTCTGTGCACTCTCCGGTAATCGGAACCTGCGCAAGCGCCAGAGGGTGTGAATGGAATATGTGCCCGACATAGTACCGGGACATCCCGACCATGATCGGGCAGGGACTGATATTCCCGTCCGTCATGATGCTGTAGTTGGCATATCCTGACCCGCACCGGAGCCTGCTTGTCTTTTCCAGGAGAAGATCTTCCATCGGATCAAGGAACGGGTACCACCGCAACACCTCGCCTGAAGATTCCATATGGTCTACCCACGATCCGGCAAGCGTCCGTATCCCGGGGTTGTAATTTAAATCAGCCCAGTCAGCAAACCGGCGCAGGTTATAGTCCCCGGCAAAATTGGCGTCAATCTGCCAATGGATGGACGAGAACGAATAATCCGGGTTCGATGCAAGATGTCGGACGGCGTCCACAATGTCGGTATCTTCTGTCACGGTCATCCGTGCAATCAGTTCACCATTAAACCCGTTCGCCCGGATCTTCTGTACATTCTCCATGACCCGGTCATACACTCCGGCACCGCGATTGGCATCGGTCAGCTCCCGTCCCCCATCTATGGAGACGAGGATGGTGATGAACCGGTTGACAATCTCTTCCGGGAGCCTGTCCAAAAGGAGCCCGTTTGTCTGCATCATGAACCGTGTTACCGGCGCCTCTTTTACGATTCTCTCGATAAGGTCTGCCCGCAACAGTGGTTCACCCCCATAGAAGGTGAGGGTTGGCGCGGGGTCCTTTTGCAAAAATTCGTAAAGCCGAGTGAGATCGAAGGCAAGATCTACGGGAATATTCTTATCAATAATCTGATTACGTTCCGCCTCGCTCTCTTTAAGATCCTCAAACGCTTTCCCCCGGCAATATTTGCAGCAGAGGTTGCAGTTGTCAGTCAGGACGAGGTGGAAGTACATGCGAAACTTCTGGTCATTATGGGATCTTTAAACCCATAAATCTCCTGTCAGGCAGATCCACGGTCTTGTGCTCAACAGGTCGCCGTTACCCGAGGCCATCCCGTCCTCCTTCTTCGCAACCTTTAACAAATCCCCGGGCAACACACTGGTATGTCTGCCGGACCGTACTTCTCACCTGAAATTGAGACCCTGGATCGGAACGATCTTGACGCCCTCATCGATGAGCGGGTTAGGTATACCGTCCAGTACGCGGCGGATCATTCCCCTTTCTATCGCCACTGGTTTGAAAGGCACCGGATCAATCCAAAGGATATCCGGGTCCACGAGGATCTGCTCGCACTTCCCCTAATCACCGGTAAAACCATTCGCGAACACCAGCCCCCGGTGACGAGCGGGTTCGAATTTTTGTCAACCGACTGGTCCAATGTATTCTCCATCCAGGAGACGAGCGGAACCAGCGGAACCCCCAAGGGTTTCTTCCTGACCTGGGATGACTGGAAGCGGTACGCGGAAAAGTATGCCCGGTGTTTTGTCTCGCAGGGATTTACCAAAGAGGACCGGATCGTGGTCTGCGCCTCATATGGGATGAATGTTGGCGCAAACACGATGACCATCGCTGCGCAGAGGATTGGGATGGGGGTCATTCCCATGGGCAAATGCTCCTTTGATTCCCGGATCCTGAAGAGTTACCGGCCAACGGCAATTGTCGGGAGCATATTCAAACTGCTCCGTCTCGTACGGCGGCTGAGGGCAGAAGGTGTCAAAGCTGAGGATATTGCCATTAACAAACTGGTAGCGGGTGGCGAGAGTTTTGCCGAGGAGTCCCGCACGTATCTTGCGGAGCAATGGGGTTGCCCGGTCTTCAATACCTATGGCAGTACTGAAGGTACCATGTGCGGGGAATGCACCCGGCTCAACGGACTTCATGTACCTGAAGATATCGTTCACCTTGATGTCTATGATCCCCGGCTGGAATCGTTTGTCCCGGATGGCGAGTGCGGGAGGGCGGTCCTCACGACTCTCCTGCCGGTTGGCGGAAAGAGCGGGATGCTCCTGTTGAATTACGATACCGAGGATACCACCGTTGTCCTGTCCCGTAACCGGTGCGAATGCGGCAGAACCCATATGCGAATCTATAATCCCCAGCGGGAGGCAGAGACGGCGTGGATCTTTGCAAATGCCATGAACCGGGTGGATATTGAAGCGGCGGTTTTCCAGACGGAGAACATGGAGGATCTCACCGGGGAGTATGAAGCGTTCATCTATGATGGGGATGGCCACAGCGAGGCGGTTCTCCGGATCAGCGTGGAGTGCCTTGATGTGGAGAAGTGCGATAAAAGGCAGATCGAGGATACCATTGTCAGCCGCTTCCTCAAATTCAAACCCGGTCTCGCCCATGAATATCATGAAGGCAATCTCAGGATAGTGCTCAATTTCACCGGCCCGGGTGGGCTTGAAATCTTCCGTCTCAAGGGCAGGCCCAAACGGCTCATCGACCGCCGGGAAAAAGTATGATTCCTGCCATTCCCCGGCCAGATGACGCGTTCACCGGACTTGAACTCATTATTCTCCTTGTTGTTCTCATTGGCGCAACCGCGCTCCTGCTGGTATACCTCGGAGGCGGAGAAATATCGGACTGGGCCCGTTCATTTCCCGGGGGGCTCGTTGCGGAGAGCATGTATGTATCAGGCGACGCTCTCCAGCCGGTGGGTTCCATCATCGGGTTCTCTGCGGTCTCTGGTGCACAAGGCGGTACAATGGTACTTTACCCGCATCCGGATCCCAACCGGCTGGGCTCTGTACAGCTGGCCGTTTCGTTGTTCATCGGTGATACCGGTGCAATTGATATGGACCGCCTGAATGTTGAGTGGAAGAGCGGGGAATCATCTGAACCTGTTCAAAAGAGCGACACCATCCCGCTGATCTGCCCCAACTGGACGATAGTTAAGAAGAACAATATCCTGCCCGGTCATTCCGCCGATGCTGACAACCTGCTGGAGCCCGGCGAGCAGTTCCTGATCCTCGCCTGCCCTGCAAAACCCGCTGCACCTTACCAGTCCTTCACGCTGATCCTGCAGCCGGACGGTGTGGCTATGCCGCTTCCGATCACCCGTACGTCGCCAATGAGAATTATGCCGGTTAACAATCTTGGCTGATCGTGCCGCACCCCCGGCAAACCGTCCAACAAAAACCCCTCCGTGCCGCGCTTCCGCTTCCGGTGCACAGCACCGCCCCGGTTGCCATTCCAGCCTCATTTCAGTGTTTTTATACGAAACGGGGCATTTTAATTGCGTTTTCAAACGGACGAAATAGTGCGGCACAATGACCAAAAGGGCCTTAAATACGTGGCGAAAATTCGAACTTCGACGGGCTTTCGACGGAAACCTTATATATTATCAGGCGACACCTTTCATTATCAAAACCGAATAGAGGTTTTGAGGTGTTTAAATGGGAACGAAAATTGGAAAAGAAAAAATCCAGCGCGAAAAGGGATACCTCTACTTCATTGGCAAGGACGGGTATGTCTGGGCAGCCCCGATGAAGCACAACAAGACCGGCAAGAAGAAGAAAGTCGGTACTGAGAAGATCGCCAAAGAAAAGGGCTTCATGTACTACATTGGCAAAGACGGATTCGTCGCAAAAGCCAAGATGAAGAACGCATAATCTCACTTTTTCCTTTTGCACGCACGACCGCCGGAAATCCGGCGGTCCTGCTCAATATTTTCCCTTCTTGGGGGAGTTTCTCGTTTTTTTTATTGTGTCGGGTGAAACCTCAACCTTCAATTACCGGTCCGGATAAACAAGAGTCTCGAATACGTGGGAAGTGGAGAAAGAATGTCCACGCTGGTTGATGCAGCATTCCGACAATGGACTGCCAATCTGGATACGCACAGCAGCCTGATCGCGATATTCCAGCAGATCCGCGACATCCCGTACGCTCTTGCCGCAACGGAAACACAGGGTATCCCGCCCGGGGAAAGGATCCTGGTAGCAGGCAGGGGTTCCTGCGGGCCAAAACATTACCTGCTTGCAGAGATGTACCGGCGCCTTGGCGTTGATGTGGTTTTTGCTACTCTACCGTTTCTCTGGAACGACCCGGACTTCCAATATCCTCCAAAACTCCGCACGCTGGCAACCGGCCTTCCCGTTGCGTACCACCTTGCCTGTCGGGTCCGGATCAATAATCGCTGGGTGCTGGTGGATGCAACCTGGGACCGGCCGCTGAAAGGTGCGGGCTTTCCGGTAAACGAACACTGGGACGGCCGGGCAGATACGCTCTGTGCAGTAAAACCTCTCCGCTCGGCAATCCGGACCGCCTTCTGCCGCACTGCAACCAATGAGCCGTGCCGGGACAGGCGCGAGGTTGAATTGGGGTCTCTTGATGGGGAACGCGATCATGGTGATGAAGAAGATCAAGCGCAGTATTACCGGCAGAAGATCCGTATCTGGTCACCGGACGAGATCGAACATATCCACCGTTTTACCGAAGAATTTGATTCATGGCTTGTCCGCATCAGGAAGACGGGATAACTCTCTCCGAAACACCCCCTCTTTTCAGCAGGAATCGTCCAGTACCGGACAGCCCTTGAGCCGGATATGTGCTGCAAGGGTGCGGGCAAGGAGCGGCATCACGGCCTGAGGGGGAAATCCGAGCAGGACAGCGACCCTTGTTGCGACCTCCATGGGATCTGTGCATCCATCTGCTGATGCGGCAATGGTGGCAGTGTGGATCTTCTGCAGGCAGGAACGCCCCCGTTCCATCTGCTCATATGCTGCTTTGCCTTCCCGTGGAATGTCCCACGATGAAAGAAGGAAGCGCACACCCCGTACGGCCGTGAGTTTTTTTATTGATTGCAGGGACTGGATTGGATCCTCATAGACCGGAAGGTCCCCGTCAACCGGCACCGCATCTCCGCAGAAAAGAGCACCTTCAGCGGGTAACAGGAGCGACACCGAACCTGCCGAGTGACCGGGAGTATGGAATACCTGGATTTCGTATTCCTCAGTTCCGTCTGGATCGATCACATCGCCATCTGCGAGTTCGAAATCAAGCTGAACCG
>DUHF01000314.1 GCA_013331015.1 Methanoregula sp. | reverse complement strand
CCATGCCGGACAAAAACGGCATCGCGCTGCTCCGGGAGATCCGCGCCCAGAACGATCCCGCCCTCTTCATCATGTTCACGGGAAGGCACCTCGCGCAGGTAGCCATCGAGACGCTGAACAACGGGGGCAACTACTATGTCCAGAAAGGTGTCGAGATCAAGCACGAGCTCCCCCGGGTGCTGGAATTCATCCGGACCTCAGTTGCAAAAAGGCGCATGGAGCGTATCCCCGATGCTGCAGATGCCTGGTACCGATCGGTGGTTGAACACCAGCAGGATCTGCTCTGCAGTTTCCTGCCCGAAGGAAAGATAACGCTCTCCAATGAACAATACCTACGGTTCTCGGGGGGGAACCGTAATGCCGCGGATAACTTTTTATCAACCATTCCCGGGGATGAACGCGGGGAAGTGGAAAAACTCCTCATAACCCTTACCCCGGAAAATCCCGGCACCTACATCGAACACCATGTCCTGGACCATAAAGGGAACCTGCGGTTGTTCCAGTGGAGTTACCGGGCAATTTTTGGGGAGGACGGCACAGTCACCGAATACCTTGCGCAGGGAAGAGATCTCTCCTATGTTGTCCGGCTCAGCAACATCCTGCCGCAAAAAGCTTCCGGCAAAACCCATGAACGGGAAGAGACAGAAACTTCCAAAACCATAAAAAAACCTTCTGCCACACCGGACCTTTCTGACCTTGCAGGCTCCATCGAGAACCTCCAGTACCCGATATTTGCCATCAACAAGGCCGGCATAGTTATTGCCTGGAACCTGGCGATCGAACAACTCACCGGAATTGAGCGGAATAACATCCTTGGGAAAGGAGACTATGCCTACGCGCTCGCCATCTATGGCGAACCGCGCCCGATGCTGATAGATTCCATCGTAAACCCGCAGGGGATTTTGGATGCACGGGCACTCCCAGCCGTTGTCCGCGACGGCGACTCGTATACCGGTGAGGTAGAGGACGTAACCATCCGCGGCTGCCCCATGAAGATCTGGGGGAAGGGTACCTCCATCCGTGACGGTACAGGAACCATCATCGCAGCAGTCCAGTCCCTCATTGTCAGCGGGGAATCTATAGAAGCGGTTCCTGAAAAAGGCGAACCGTCATCCGAGCATTATATTGGCGGGGTATCCAGCATCATCTTAAAAGTTGCCGGAGAGGGGCTGGGGGGTGCAATCGCCGGCGCAATCGGATCTGCAACCGGCGGCTACGGGGTATATGCTACCGACCAGCGGTTGTTCGTTATCCATAACCCGCATCTCGATGCCTCGCGGGGCGAAGGAGTCCAGTTCGGCGAGTTTATCGTAAACGAACTTTTCGGGACCAACGTGGATATGCGCCCGCGTTCCATTGCCGATCTCGAGCGCGACAAGGTGTACGAGGTATGGCGAAAGGACATCACCAGCATCGAGATGAAGACCCCCCGGTTGTTCTCGGGATTCTTAATCATTCGGACGCGATCCGCAAGCTCGTTCAGGATTTACGTTGACCATAAGAACGCGTTCAATCATCTTGAGCAGCTGCTCAGGCTCTTCTATCCCGAAATTGTCCAGTCAGAGACCGTTGAGATTGACGATGCCGATACCGAGTGGCTCGATGAGGTCCGCACGTTTGAACTGGTCGGAAAACTCACGCTCGAGGATCCCCTCAAAGAGTTCTCCCCCGCCATAACCACAAACCTTCCTGCCCTGCCGGACCTCCCGCGCATCTCTGAAACCCCAAAAAGCGTTGTTGCCACCGGGCGGTGGGAAAGCCTGAACCAGTCGGTGAAAAATGTTCCTTACCCGATCTTTGCCATTGACCTGAAGGGTACGGTCATTGCCTGGAATGATGCAATTGTCCGCCTGACCGGTATCGATGCAAAGGATATGATCGGCAAGGGCGATTACGCCTATTCCATCCCGTTCTATGGCGAGCGCCGGCATATGCTCATCGATTATCTTATAATGCCTCCCGATGCCTCGGTTCCCGGTGAACTGCCGACCATCACCCGCGAGGGGGATACCTTCTTTGGCAGCCTTGAGGGGGTCACAATCCAGAACAAACCCATGCTCATCTGGGGTAAATGCACCGGCATCTATGATGCCAAGGGGACGATCATCGCATCCATCCAGTCGATCCTGGTCAGCGAACAGCCAAGTGTGAACTCGATCATCGGGATCTATGAAGAAGAGCAGTACATCGGGGGCATATCCAGCATCACGGTCAAGCTTCCCGAGCCGGGGATGGCCGGTGCAATCGCCGGCGCGATCGGCTCCACCACCGGGGGTTATGGGGTTTATGCTACCGACCAGCGGCTCTTCATCATCCACAACAAGGACCTTGACGCAACCAATCCCCACGGGGTGCAGTTCGGGGCGTTCATTCTCGATGAACTCTTCGGGACCACGGTCGATACCAGCCCGCGCTCCATTGAGGATCTCGCAAAAGAGAAGGTCTGTGAACTCTGGCGCAGGGATATCGTAACCATCGAGATGAAAAAACCCCTGCTCTTTGCAGGACATATCACCTTCAGGACCCGGTCCGGGGAATCCTATCGGATCTACATTGATCACAAAAAGGCGTTCTTACACCTGGACCAGCTCTTAAAGATGTTTTACCCTGAGATCCTGCGGATTGAATAGACAAAGGTGAACGGNNTTGATGGGATAGCCTTCCTTTGCGGTCAGGGGTTTGAATGCAGCGGCAAGCTGCCGGAATACCGGACCGGGTTTTCCTGAACCGATCGTCCGACCATCAACCCAGACGATGGGCGCAACTTCAGCTGCTGTTCCGGAGCAGATCAGTTCGTCGGCCGTATACAGGTCGAAGTACCCGAGGTTCTGCTCGCGTACCGTGATGCCAAGCGACTTTGCAATCTCAAGTACGACAAGCCGCGTGACACCCCGGAGGTTGTTGAGGGTGGGCGGAACAATGATCTCGCCGTTCTTGACGATATACAGGTTGTCGCCACTCCCTTCAGAGAGATACCCGTTGGTGTCAAAGAAGATAGCTTCGTCCCCGCCTTTGTAATTCGCCTCTATCTTGGCAAGGATATTGTTGAGGTAATTGAGGCTCTTTACGTTCGGAGGCAGGCATTCGGCAGGATTGCGCCGGATGGAGACGGTAACACCCTTCAAGCCCTTCTCGTACAGGTCACCGTACATCGCGCCCCAGGTCACGGCAATGATGATGACCGAGGGTTTGGGGCACTTGCGCGGGTCAAGACCGAGGTCCCCGACACCCCGGGTAATGATCGGGCGGATGTAGGCATCCATTAAGTTGTTCCTGCGGAGCACTTCACAGATCGCCTCGGTCATCTCCTCCTTGCTGATGGGCGGTTTTATATCGAGGGTCTGGGCAGAATCATACAGCCGGTCGATGTGCTCTTTTAAGCGGAAAACCCTCCCATTGTACGCCCGGATACCTTCAAAACATCCATCGCCATACAGGAACCCGTGATCGAAAACCGACACTTTTGCCTGGTCCTCCGGCAGGTACTTCCCATCATAATAAATTATCATAGATTGTGATGGGGTGGCCGGGGTTTTGTAGTTTTTTCTTTTGATCGCGGGGAATGCATATAAACCAGGGGCGAATCACCACAGAGGCCGTCCCGGCACCGCTGGTTGGGAAAAGGGGGCTGACAATTGCAGGACCGGCACGGAAATATAATTATGTTCTTTTGGTCCGGCAAAGGTCGATGAAATGCCGGAACAGGCCGGCGCTTGCAACCGGGTGGAGGTGGGTATAACTCCCAAGCGTAGAATTGACAAACGCCCCGTCAAGGTTGTCCCGGATCCCAATCCCGCGCGTGAGCCGGTACGCAAACTTCGTTTCAGGAGCCAGCCGGACCTCAGAATAATGGAACTCATGACCGCGGAATGAGCCGGCTCCGAGTGGCGTTCCTGCGGCAGAGACTCCTTCCACGTAACTCACCACGCGGCGTGCGGGCATCGATGTCGATCCACAGAAAACCCCGCACATCTCAGCGGTCTCTTCTTTCTCGCGGCCCTGCCAGCCGGCTTTCAGCGTCATCCGGTCGGTCAGGTACATCAGGCCGCCGCATTCTGCGTAGATCGGCGTGCCGTTTCCGGAGACTTCACGCACCGCCTCCCGCATCGGGTAGTTCTTCTCCAGGTCGTCAAGGAAGAGTTCCGGGTAGCCCCCGCCGATGATGTACCCGTCCGCATCCGGCAGCCGGTCGTGGACCGGGCTGAACGGCACGTAATCTGCACCGGATGCGTGCAGGAGATCGAAGAGATCGGCATAATAGAAGTTGAACGCTTCATCCATCGCCACTCCGATCCGGACATCACGGTCTTTGGGAAACTCAAACAGGTTTTTTTGGTGTGGGGAAAGGGCGGTATCGCTCATGAGTGCGGTGAATGCGTCAAGGTCGACATATTTTTCGATCATCTCCGTGATGACACCGATGCGGGCATCGAAATCCCCCCGGCCGGACCCTTCCCGGTACGGCACGAGACCAAGATGACGCATGGCAAGCTGCATCTCCTCCATCCGGGGAATAGCCCCGATGACCGGAACCCCGCAGTAGTGCTCGATGGCTTCCGTTGCTTTTGCCTTGTGGGAGCCGCCCTTGATGTTGTTGAGGATGACCCCCGCGATCCGGACGGACGGGTCAAAGGACTGGAACCCTTTAACGATGGCAGCGGCACTCCGCGTGATGCTCTGGGCTGAAACCACAAGGATGACCGGAATGTCCAGTGCCTTTGCAACCGCTGCCGTGCTGCCCGTGTCGGTGAGTGCCCCGGCACCCTCGTACAGGCCCCGCACCCCTTCAATAATCGCGATATCCGCTTCCCTGCACCCGTACGCATAGATGT
>DUHF01000312.1 GCA_013331015.1 Methanoregula sp. | reverse complement strand
GCCTGCGGCGGCAGCATGAAGCGGGTCGAGGACATCTTCGATGTCTGGTTCGATTCTGCGGTTGCTTCGTGGGCAACACTGGGCTTCCCCAACAAGACACAGGAGTTCGATGCACTCTGGCCCGCGGACTTCATTGCCGAAGGGCAGGACCAGACCCGCGGGTGGTTCTACTCCCAGCTCGGGGCAAGTACGATTGCCTTTGGCAAAGCGCCGTACAAAAGCGTCTGCATGCACGGGTTTGCGCTTGATGCCGAGGGGAAGAAGATGTCGAAAAGCCTCGGGAACGTGGTGAACCCGACCGACGTTATCGATAAGGTCGGTGTCGATGTCCTCCGGCTCTACATCCTCTCCTCATCAGCCCCATGGGATGACCTGAAGTTCAACATGGAGGGCGTTGGCACCATCAACCGGGCGGTCAACATCCTCTGGAACGTGTACCGGTTCCCCATCCCGTACATGATCCTCGACAGGTTCGAGCCAAAATCAACGGACGGCACCTGGGACGACTCCTTTATCCGGGCAAATCTGTCCCGGATGCCCGACGAGGACCGGTTCATCATATCCCGGGTAAACTCGGTTGCGGCAACCGTTGATGCGTCATTAAAAGAATGCCAGCTCCACCGGGCAACCCGCGAGATCGTGAACTTCATCTTAGAAGACCTTTCGCGCTGGTATGTCCAGCTCGTCCGGCCCCGGATGTGGCTCGAGGGTGAATCGGAGCAGAAGGTGTTTGCGTACGAGACGATCTACTACGTGATGCGCCGGCTCATGGGCATCCTTGCCCCCTTCTGCCCGCACCTCACTGAAGAGATCTACCGGAACCTCCGGTGCAAAAACGACCCGGCGAGCGTCCACCTGCTGGACTGGAACGCCGGCAATCCGGAGCTCCGGGATACAACGCTTGAGGGCGCGGTTGCCATGGTCCGCTCGTTTGACGAGGCGAGCGCCAATGCACGACAGGCCGGCAAGCGCAAACTCCGCTGGCCGGTTGCCGAAGTGGTCGTGGTCACGGGCTCGGATGCGGTCAGGAACGCGATCTGGCGGCTGAATGCGGTCTGCATGGACCGGGCCAATGCCCGGAAGGTCACGGTCGTTATGGGGAGCTGGGATAAGGTTGGCTGGCATGCCGAGCCGGTGATGAAGGCGCTTGGCAAGGGTTTTGGCAAGGACTCGTTCAGGGTCAAGGGCCTCATTGATGCTGCTGACGGCAACGCGATCAAGGCCGCTGTCGATGCCGGGCGCACGTTCATGCTGACGGATAACGGTGCCTCGTTTGAGATTGGGGCAGACCAGGTAACATTTACTGAAAAACTCCCTGCCGCGGTCTTCTCTGCACCGATGACCGAGGGTACGGTATACGTGGATGTCGCGCTGACCCCGGCCCTTGAAGCGGAGGGATATGCCCGCGAAGTGATCCGGCGTATCCAGGATATGCGTAAGCAGCTCGATCTTGCAGTCGAGGACATGATCGATGCCGAAGTCTCGGTGAGCGACCAGCGGGTTCTCACCCTCCTGCAAACGGATGCGATTATCACCCTTATCAAAGACGAAGTCCGGGCAAGGTCCTTCGGGTTTGCAAAAGACGGCGCCACAATCGACTCCGCGAAATTCTCATCAGTGAAAGAGTGGGACGTGGAAGGAGTGGCAATGGCGATCGGGATGGGGAAAGCGAATTAATTTTTTATTTTTCTGACACTTTTTAGATTATTTGATAGGGACTGATGCCCCCCCACCCCCCCAGATCTGAGATCTGCTTTTTGATCGGATCCCGATTTTCATTTGCAAATCACGATCGCGATCGCGATCAAAAACCGTTCCTTAAAAATCAATTGCCGATTTTCATTCCGGAATCGATCAGCGATTTTTCGATCAAAATCGATCTCCGGTTTTCATTTTAAAATCGATCAGCGATTGAAAAATGGGTTTTGGAGTGAAAATTCTGACGGGATGCAAAACCGGATCCCGTTTTTCGTACGAAAATCGATCTCCGATTTTCATTTCAAATTCGATCAGCGATTTTTGTTTTTCAACCGCGATCCGATTTTCAGATCAAAATCGCGATCACGATTGCGATCAAAAACTATTCTGGAAAAATCGATCGGCAATTTCCGGATCAAAACCGGGGAACGATTTCTAGGCCCCGCCCAGTGCCTTTCTCAAAAACTCCTGGCCCTCCGGCTTGGTAAAAAGGGGGAGATCGGTATCGGTTGTGACAGCGCTGCGCTCAACCGTCACCGTCTCCTGCGTGATCGGGTTGAACCCCTCCTTCTCCGTGAGTTTCTTGTACACGAGGGTGCCCCGCCGCTGCCATGCCGGGGTGGTCGCGAGGTTGAACCCCCGGTCGTGCATCATCTCGTGGAGGGCTTTTGCCGGGAGGCCCCGGAGTTTTTCTGCTGCTGCCCGCGAGTCCATCCCTTCCTCGATGAGCGCCTGCTGGCAATAGGCATTGATATGGTTGCGCCATGCCTCGCTCTGCCGGTTGGTGAGATATTCCAGCGCATAGGCAGGCGTTGCCGGGATCACCCGGGAATCGAAAGAGAGGAGGGTTGTGCCACCAAAGGCAAGGGTCAGGGAGCTTGCCGCATAGGAAGCGGCAACCGAATCGATCTTCTCCACTCTGCCGCTGAAAGGCAGCCGGGTGAAGTACAGGCTGATCTCGTCAGAGAAGGTGTAGGCGAGATCGGGGTTGAGACCGCTCTCTGCAAGGAGCGAGATACAGGTGGTGACCATACCTTTGTGGAAGAACTCGTCAAAGGGTTTCTCAAGGCCGAGACACTCGGTCAGCCGGTGGAAGGTCCGCCCGTCAAGCCGTACAAAAACGGGGGGGAGGGCAGTGATTGCAGAAAAGATCTCCCGGTTCTCCATACAGG
Organism: Methanoregula sp.; assembly: GCA_013331015.1. Lineage (GTDB taxonomy): Archaea > Halobacteriota > Methanomicrobia > Methanomicrobiales > Methanospirillaceae > Methanoregula > Methanoregula sp11803u. The sequence continues at coordinate 137 of DUHF01000312.1, read as the reverse complement.
TACCATGTGCGGGAAAGAGAAGACAAGGGGGGGCCTCCCGCGTGCCGCCCGCCATATGATATCTTATTCTTCGGACCCGCTGCCGCCGGCGAATGCGCCGGGCAGGTGGCGGATCAGGACAATGTCGTCAATGGCGC
>DUHF01000207.1:8240-8523 GCA_013331015.1 Methanoregula sp. | reverse complement strand
CAGTCTTCGGTCAGTTTTACTTCGACCATATGATTACCCCGGTTCATGCCCTCTTGATGGAGAGGATATCTGACTCGCCGGGAGTCACGATGGCAAGGGTGCTGACCATGAACGGCTTACCGCATGCTTTGCCGAGTGCTACGCTGGACCCTTCAAACGTGTGGATGAAGAGGTTCTCGAATCCTGCAAGTTTTGTTTTGAAGGCGGCAGGACAGTTGCCGGCAACGACAACCATCTGGGCTTTGCCTTCCTGAATGCATTTTTCCGTGTTGTTCTGGCCAAG
>DUHF01000207.1:5598-8028 GCA_013331015.1 Methanoregula sp. | reverse complement strand
GCGATACCGTGACGGCCGATCTGTTTGATCTCGCCTTCCATGCACATCATGTCCGAGACGAGCATGAGATGGCGGACATCCACGGCGATACCCTGCTCGTTGAGCGTGGATACCGCTTCGTGGATGATGGCGTTGCGTGCAGCCTCGATGCCGAGCACGCCCGCGATCTCGCTGATGTTGTTGGTGCGGGTTCTTGTTGTGTCCACACCAGCGACATCAAATACATCCTTTAGGTTGGATCCTTCAGTATAAAGTATATACTCCCCCGCTTCTTTCCTGACGACAACACGGTTGATGTCATCGATGCCCTGCACAATCACATTCCTGACGTGCTCGGCGAGCTGGAAGAGGTTCTGGTAACTTTCCTTGTTCTTGGGGGTGAAGGTGAGCGTTGCGCTCGCCTCGTCGATATCGTGCTCGAAGTCACGGTAGTGACGGCGGTCACGGATCTTCTTGGGCGCCGCTTCCATGATTTCCATTGCGGAGATCTTCCGCTTGTCGCAGACCTTGGTGTTGAGGTGGACGACCACCTGCATGTTCTCCATGTCGGTCGTGATATCGCCAAACTCATGGAGGGGGGCCGCCTCGATCTGCCAGCTGACCTCCCGGGCCTTGTCACGGTCAATCCCGTACTCAGCTTCGAGATACACGGTCATCGTGGGGGTGCTTGGCTCTTTTCTCGCATCCACGATCTCGATGAGACGCGGAAGACCGAGGGTAACGTTGATCTCGGCCACACCCGCGTAGTGGAAGGTACGCATGGTCATCTGCGTGCCCGGTTCACCGATGGACTGGGCGGCGATGACACCGACTGCCTCACAGGCCTCGATACGAGTGCTCTTGTACTCGGCATAGACCTTGTCGAGGATCTGCTTGAACTGGGTATCCGTGATATCCTTTTCTGCAAGGTACTTTCTCAACTGGTCCTTGGTCTTCTGGGGGAGCTCTGCTGCCTCGACTTTCTTGTCAAACTTTTCTGCAAGAGTCATGTCAGCACTCCTCCTTCAAGATACTCTCAACAATACCTTTGACATCCACCGGGTCGCCAAACGCGCTCCTTGTCGGATCGGTATTGTCCTCACCATACTGGAACTGGATGATCTTCCCGCCGGTTGACCGCACGGTGCCGTCATATGCCACTTTTAAGTCCTGCAGCGCGTTGATCATACGCCGCTGGAGGTACCCGCTCTGGGAGGTACGGACAGCGGTATCGACGAGACCTTCACGGCCACCGATGGCGTGGAAGAAGAACTCGGTCGGGTTGAGCCCGCCCTTGTAACTGTGCTGGATGAACCCGTGGGCATCGGAGCCCCGGTCTCCCTTCTTGAAGTGCGGGAGGGTCCGGTCATCGTAACCACGGACGATACGCTCACCACGAACGGACTGCTGGCCGATACAACCGGCCATCTGGGTCAGGTTCAGCATGGAACCACGGGCACCGGAGACTGCCATCACGACAGCGCTGTTGCCAAGACCCAGGTGGCGGCCGGCGATCTGACCAGTCAGGTCACGGGCTTTACCCAGCACCTGCATGATCTGCATCTCGAGGGTTTCCTCGATAGTTCTGCCCGGCATGGGTTCGAGCTGGCCGTCCTCGTAGATCCTGATGCGCCGGTCCACGTCAGTTGCCGCGTTCCGGAGCACTTCCTCAATCTGGCCGTACTCGGTCTTGCTGAGGTCTTCATCATCGATACCGAACGAGAAACCGTCCAGCATAATGGCCCGGATCGAGAGCTTGGTCAAGTCATCAATGAAGTTGGTTGCACGGTGCATACCCTGCTGCCGTATGATACGGTTCACAATCTGGCCGTCGAATGCGCCGATGGCCTTCTTGTCGATCGTACCGCATTCCAGCTTGCCGTCAATGATACGGACATAGGCATCACGCTCGCACATCTCCTTTTTGCAGGTGTCGCAGTTGATACACGAGCTGGCATGGAAGACCATGTTCAGGTCGGGCAGGATCTGGGAGAATACCTGCTTGTTACTCCAGTACTCGACGCCGTCCTCAACCTTACCGGGCGGGGGCATGTGCTCGATTCCGGAGTAGCGGAGGAGGTAGAGGGCATCGTCCTTGGTAAACCAGCGGAGGTCATGCGTGAGCATGAAGATACCCGAGACGTGGTCGTGGATACCGCCGATGATCGGCCCGCCGAAACGGGGCGAGAGGATGTTCTCCTGCACGGATATGAGGATGAATGCCTCGGCCCGGGCCTCTTCGGTCTGCGGGACGTGCATGTTCATCTCATCACCGTCGAAGTCGGCGTTGTAGGGGGGACATACCGCGGGGTTCAGCCGGAAGGTCCGGCCTTCCATGACTTTCACGCGGTGGGCCATGATACTCATCCGGTGCAGCGAGGGCTGACGGTTGAAGAGGACAACATCGTTGTCCCGGAGCTGGCGTTCCACGGTGTAACCTGGCTCGATCAT
>DUHF01000207.1:0-5574 GCA_013331015.1 Methanoregula sp. | reverse complement strand
GCACCGCACGGGCAGTTGACATCGGGGCGTTCCGGGCCGGTCCGGACGATCTGCCGGAGTTCCTCGATGTTGTAGGGGGTGACCCGGACAGGGATCGTCATCTCGTTTGCCACGGCCCGCGGGACGCCGACCTGCGCTACGGAGAGGTTCGGGTCCGGGGAGATGACGGTACGGCTCGAGAAGTTCACCCGCTTTCCTGATAGTGAACCACGGAACCGGCCGTCTTTTCCCTTGAGCCGCTGGGAGAGGGTCTTGAGCGGCCTGCCGCTCCGGTGGCGGGCGGGGGGACAGCCGGCCACTTCATTGTCAAGGTAGGTGGTGACGTGGTACTGGAGGAGTTCCCAGAGATCCTCGATGATGAGCTGGGGTGCCCCGGCATCCTGGTTCTCCTTGAACCGCTGGTTGATACGGATGATGTCCACGAGCTTGTGGGTCAGGTCATCCTCAGAACGCTGGCCGTTCTCAAGAATGATGGAGGGGCGCATCGTGACCGGCGGAACCGGAAGGACCGTGAGGATGGTCCATTCGGGCCGGGCAACGTCAGGGTTGATACCGAGCGGGATCAAGTCCTCGTTTGGGATCTTCTCCATCCGGGCGCGGATGTCGGCAGGGGTGAGCTTGTGCTCAACCTTCTTGCCGTCCTCGACAACAACCTCAGAGAACGTGGTGGGTTTCTCGAAGTTGATCTTGAGCTGCTGTTCACCGCAGTGCGGGCAGACGCGCTCTTTCTTGACATCTTTTTCCGAGAGGAGATCGCCGGTCTGGTCGTCTTCGGTACCGACAACCTTCTCGATCTCTTCGGGGGAGAGNNACCCGTCCGCAGGCGCGGCAGGTGACACGGAGCAGTTTCCGGATAAGCCTTGTGTAGCCCACGTGAATTACGGGCTTTGCCAGCTCGATGTGGCCGAAGTGGCCGGGGCATTCGCTTGCTTTCTGGTCGCAGGTCTTGCACCGGAGACCGGGGTCGATGACCCCGAGGTTTAAGTCCATGAGACCCTGGGGGTAGGGGAACCCGTCGTCATCGTAGGTGTCAGCCCAGATGATCTTCCGGACACTCATCTCGCGGATCTCTTTTGGGGAGAGGAGGCCGAACTGGATACGTCCAATGCGTTTTGGTGAGGGCATCTTACACCACGTCCTGTAACTTCAGTCTTGGGGCTATACCCATACTCTTCATCTCATCAAGCAGGAGCTTGAACGCGTAACTCATCTCGACCGAGTAAATATCGGTCTCGTTACCGCAGGCAAGGCACCGGGTCATGTTGCGCTTGCGGTCGAGCATCGCAACCATACCGCAGTGTGCACAGACATATTCGTTCACCTTGTCCGACTCGTCAAGGAGACGCTCCTTGAGTGCCATGGCGGCGCCGTGGCCGATCATGACATCGCGCTCCATCTCACCGAACCGGAGACCTCCCTCGCGGGCACGTCCTTCAGTCGGCTGGCGCGTCAGGACCTGCACCGGCCCGCGGGACCGTGCGTGCATCTTGGACGACACCATGTGGTAGAGTTTCTGGTAGTAGATGACACCGATGTAGATGTCGGCCTTGAAGACCTTGCCGGTGATACCGTCGCACATGATCTCGCGGCCGTTGTGGGAGAAACCGAGGGCCTTTAACGAGCCCCGGATCTTTGCTTCGTTGTCAGCATCCTCGCTGAATGCCGTGGCATTGATGCGCCGGCCTTCAAGCGAGCCGACCTTGCCTCCGATCATCTCGAGCATGTGCCCGACGGTCATACGGCTGGGGATGGCATGCGGGTTGATGACCAGATCGGGGGAGAGGCCGCTCTCGGTGAAGGGCATATCTTCCTGGGGCGTGATCAGACCCACGATCCCTTTCTGGCCGTGCCGGGATGCGAACTTGTCGCCGACTTCCGGGACACGGAGGTCACGGGTGCGGACCTTCACGAGACGGGAACTGTTCTCGCCTTCCGTGATGATGACCGTATCGACAATACCATGCTCGTTGGAGCGCATGGTGACGGAAGTGTCGCGGCGCTTCTCGACCGCGATGAGCTCGCCGCTGGGCTCCTCAAGGAACCGGGGCGGAGAGGTCTTGCCGATGAGCACGTCTTTTTCGAGGACCACGGTCTCGGGGTTGATAACACCGTCTTCGTCAAGGTTCTTGTAGGAGTCGGCACCATGAGCACCGGCAACATCCTCTTCGGGAACCTCGATGCGGTCGATCTGGCCGCCGGGATACCGGCGCTCTTCGCCTTCATAGGTCCTGAAGAAATGGGACCGGCCAAGGCCGCGATCGATCGAGGCCTTGTTGAAGATGAGCGCATCTTCAATATTGTAGCCTTCGTAGGAGAGGATGGCGACCACAAAGTTCTGGCCGGCCGGCCGGTCGTCCGAGCCAATCAGTTCCGAGGTCTGGGTGTGGGTGAGCGGTTTCTGGCAATAGTGGAGCATATGACCCCGGGTGTCGGGGCGGAGCTTCATGTTGGCGGACCCAAAGCCGAGTGCCTGCTTGACCATCCCTGCGCCCATCGTGACACGGGGACTTGCATTATGCTCGGGGAACGGGACGTGAGCTGCACCGATACCGAGGATCAGTGAGGGGTCGATCTCAAGGTGGGTGTGCTCGGGCGTCAGTTTCGTAAAGTCCATGGCGATTAAGAGGTCTTCTTCCTCTTCTGCATCGATGAACTCGATGAGGCCGCGCTGGACAAAGGATTTGAAGTCCACTTCCTTCTTCTCAAGCCGGGCAAGATCTTCATCGGTAACCAGCGGCTCGCCGTTCTTTAAGACGATCAGCGGGCGGCGGGCCCGGCCCCGGTCGGTAAGGATGACGACATCGCCGTTGTACTCCTTGTGGGAGACATTCACTTCCGGGGAGATGGCGCCCTGCCGGCGCATGGACCGGATCGTGCCTACCAGTTCTTTGGGATCATCGACAAGGCCGATGAGCGCTCCGTCAGCAAAGACGCGTGATTTCTTGCTCATGATTCGCCTCCGATCTTCTCGACCCCGAGATTGTGCAAAATCCGCAGGATCTCTTCTTCATCTTCAACACCTTTGCTGATCTCGACCATCTGGGCGAAGTTCTTCACCAGACCACAATTCGGCCCTTCAGGGGTCTCGCTCGGGCAGATCCGACCCCACTGGGTCGGATGCAGGTCACGGGCCTCGAAGTGGGGCTGAGACCGGGAGAGCGGGGAGATCACACGGCGCAGGTGCGAGAGCACGGCCATGTGATCGATACGGTCAAGGAGCTGGGAGACACCGGTACGGCCGCCCACCCAGTTACCGGTAGCAAGCGGGTGGAGAAGCCGTTCGGTAAGGACATCGGCCCGGACCGCAGTCCCGATAGACAGGTCACGGTGACGCATGCTCGCCCGTTCGAGCTGGTACTTGATATCCCTCGTCAGCCGGTTGAGCGAGATACGGAAGAGGTCTTCCATAAGGTCGCCGGCGAGTTTCAGCCGCTTGTTCGAGTAGTGGTCCTTGTCATCGATCCTGCGCTTGTTGAGGACGAGGTCGAAACAGGCCTCTGCCATGCGGCCGAGGAAGTGGGCCTTTGCAAGCCGGACCGAGAGGACTGCTTCCTGGTAGCCCTCGTCGCCTTCCTTGAGATTGGCCGGCATCGCGTAGTTGAGGTGCGGCAGGAGATAGTTGTCAAGGACAAACTCGGCACGCTTGCGCTGGTAGTCCTTGGTCTGGTTGGGGGCGAGTTTCTTCCCGACATACATGACACCGCCCTCCACCGAATCGCATTCGCTCTCTTCGAGGTTCTGCATCATGAAGGTTAAGATGTCCTCATCGGTCGAGACCGCGTTCACGACCTCCTGGTCGTTGGTCATACCCAGTGCCCGCATCAGGTCCACGAACTTTAAGTGGCCGGCAACGGACGGGAAGGAGACCTCTAACAGGTTCTTCTTGTTCCGCTCCACAACCACCAGTGCGCGGTACCCGCGGAACTGAGAGAACACCTTGGCAACATAGATGCGCTCATTGTAGCGCTCGGTGAACTCGGTCATGATCTTGTTGGACGCGAGATCCTCCAGGGTCATGAGCACGCGCTCCGTGCCGTTCACGATGAAATAGCCGCCCGCATCGAATGCGTCCTCCCCGTGGGAGACCCGCTGCGCGTCGTCCATGCCAAACAGGTTGCAGGCCGTTGACCCGACCATGATCGGGAGCTGCCCGATGGTGGTGATGATGGGATCCTGCCGGTCATCGCCATGCACAAGGGTCAGACTCAGCTGGATGGGTGCCGCGTAGGTGAGGTTGCGCAGCCGGGCCTCGCAGGGATAGAGTTCCCCCTGCGAACCGTCCGCCTCCCGCACCAGCGGCTTTTTTACTTCGATGGTCCCGAGTTCCACCCAGACCGGTTCGTTGTTCTTGCCCCGGTTCTCGATATCGGTCTCGATGACCCGCTGCTCATTTACCACTTTCTGGAGATTATATTTTAAGAAATAGTTGAAGGAGTCAAGCTGGTGGCGCGCAACATGCTCCCGTGAAAAATATGCCCTCGATAAAATACTTCTGTCAATCAGACTGACCAACCCCAAATGTTACTTCTTTGGTCTCTTGATCACGAGACGGTATGCCTCGGCTCTGCCAGCCGTATGACTCGCCCGGATTACTTTTATCACATTGTCGACTTCTGCGCCGATCGTCTTCACTGCAGGATCGTCGTTGTAAATTTTCGGTAAGTGATCCGTAGTAATGTTGTAGCGCGACAGGAGCTCCGATACCTCCTCGTCACTCATAATTTTATGGTCTGGCACCATCGCGTGGTCCAACACATTAAGTTTGGTGCTCAATGAAAAACCCCCTCACAGATGAACAAATTTCCTCTCAGATGCATCACCGCAAAAAACCCACGATTACTCGTGGCAACGGGCCCGGAGGGATTTGAACCCCCGACCACCTGGTTAAAAGCCAGGCGCTCTACCGAACTGAGCTACGAACCCATGTAGTCTTAGATGTACAGCGTTATAACAATGCGCGAAGAACATATAAATGTTCCTGCAATAATTATTCGCTTTTCGTGAGTTTCCGGACTATTAAGGACTGTCACAATGCACGAGAGAACTTCCCGTTTATCTCCCGGAGGCGCACCTCATCTGCCCGTATCTTATCCTCAAGCCTGCTGATTGCTGCCAGGTCCTCGGCCGGCACTTCGCTGCCGGGCCGGTTGATCGCGCTCGACCGTTTCAGGACAACAAGAAGGTTGGCATCCACCTCAATGCTCTTCCGGAGCCGGGAGTATTCCTCGATAAGCGCGGGTTCAAGTCCCGCGTCCTTTGCAATAACTGCCTCCAGGCTCACGTCCCTGCGACGTTCGATGACCCGGCTGATCGCTTCGAGGAGCTGGGCAGGGTTGACCGGCTTTGAGACGAAATCCTCGATATTGAGACTGTGCTCCTGCGCTTCTTCAGGAGAGATCTTCTTGGCAGAGAACATGAGGACTGGGATATCCTTAATTCCGGGGTTTGCCTTGATCTTCTCGAGGGTCTCCCACCCGTCCATGGGTTCCATCATGATGTCAAGAAGGATCAGGTCCGGCCGGGTTGTCTTGAGGAGGGAGAGCGCTTCGTCGCCGCCATGCGAGGCAAGGGGTT
>DUHF01000139.1 GCA_013331015.1 Methanoregula sp. | reverse complement strand
TCAAGCGTACCTTTGAGCCGGTCTTTCAAAACCCGGATAAATTCTGATTCAGTCTGCAGCATGGTTCTTCCCCTCCAGGAGTGCATTTACCGATGCCGCAAATCGCGTCCATTCCTCTTTTTGTTCATGCTCTTCTTTCCTCCCGCTCTCGGTCAGGCGGTAATACTTGCGCGGCGGACCACCGGCCGATTCCTGCAGGTACGTAGTGACATGCCCGTCGTCTTTTAAGCGATGGAGCAGCGGGTAGATGGTTCCTTCCGAGATATCGATCCGTTTTGATATCTCGGCAACCAGCTCGTACCCGTAACAGTCTTTGTGTGCCAGAACAGAGAGAACGCAGATCTCAAGTACGCCTTTTTTAAACTGGATATTCATGGGATCTCCCTGGTTGGAATGCCGGCCCGGGCCCCGGGAGCGGTTTTTTTCACCGCTGCCGGGGGGTTGAGAGGATTTGCCGGGCAGGCATATGCACATTAAGTGCTTAACACGGTATCTTGCATCACAAGATACCTAATAATGCTGGGATACATTCCTATAAATAGCAATCGGAGGGCCGAGCCGTACGGGAAAAGAGGAGTGACGACGTAAAAACGGTCACCTTACAAGGGGGAGTTACGAGGAGACAGGAGGGTCATCCTTCTCGCTTGCAGGGAACGGCTCCTCCTCCTGGCTTAAGACGACCGAGACCACGCTGCCCGCGATCTCTGCCTCAAGGGACCGTTTCAGGGATGCGGCAAACACCTGGACATCGCCCATCTTCTGCTCCGGGTCAAACCCGAGGAAGATCTCGATATAGATCCTGCTGCCGGACCGGCGCGAGCGGACGCCGTGGAACTCGTGGTACTGGTCGAACGATGACGCCAGGTTCCGGAGGATGACGATCTGGAGTTCCTCATCAAGGGTCTTGTCAAAGAGGTCCGGCAGGGAAGAGGAGAACTCGCGGTACCCGGCGAACAGGAGGAAGCCGATGATGATGAAGGAGACGATGGGGTCGATATAATGTGCCCAGCTGTTATGCTCAAAGAGAACCGAGATGGTGAGCGCGAAGAAAATAAGCAGGTTGGAGAAGGTCTTGGCCCGCCGGAGCCGCCACTGCGCCTCCATGATGGGGGACGGATCTTCCCGGGCACGGAGATGATATTTCTGCCAGTGATGGTAATCGATAACCGTCGCAAAGAGCATGAGCGGGATACCGATGAGCACCGCAGTCATCGCAAACGGCTCAGGGTAGAGGAGGCGGTGGACGGTGAAGAGGACCAGGATGCACAGCGAGATCCCCATCACGCCGCCGGTAATGAGCCGGGTTAAGGTCTCGAACTTTCCCATCCCGTAATCGTACGTGAACTTCCCGCCGGCCTTCATCCTCCGGATAACAAGAAGGGCAAAGAACGTGGCCAGCATCTCGTTTGCACACTTGATGGCATCGGAGAGGAGCGTGGCAGAGCCGGAGAGGATGATGGCCAGGATCTCCGGGATCAGGATACAGAGATCCATGCAGAGGCCATGAAAGACCAGCTTCTCGCGGGACTCCTTTGCCCCTGCCCCGTCATGACCTGTCGCATCTTCTGCCATGTATGTCTCAATCTATTGCATGGGAACACTAAAAAAAGCCTGACACGATACCAGCCCTCGCGATACGGAACCGTAAAAAAGATGATTACTTGTGGGTGAAGTACGCCCGCACCCCGTCCGCACCAGCCCCATCGATCTTCACAAACCCGACGCGCTCGAACTGGATAACCTTCCCGAGTTCATTTTTTACCATCGGTTCGCAGGCGCCGGTCATCTCGCCTTCGGGAGTCAGGATGGTGCAGGGCAGGGCCTGCTGCACCGGGAGCCACTGGATGATCCGGGCCTTTGCCGCCCGGGCATCCGCGAGCGAGTCGCCGGCATACGAAAACGAGGGCGTCTCATGGTCCCACGTCACCTTCACGTTGAAGAGATCCTTGAGCCGGATCATGGCAACATCGGGAGTGATCTCACTCTTCGGGATCAGGACCGTGCCGTCAAACTCCAGCGTGCGGGTACCGCGGGCGGCGTCGGACGGGTGGAGCAGCGCGTGGGCGATATGCTTCTGTGCGCTGCCGATGGTGATCTCGACCGGATCCGGCACGAAGAAGTACCGGTTTGCCACCGGGTCCACGATCTTCCGGTTCTCGGAAAAGAGGTTGTCCCACGAGAACGAGATGTCAGTCTCACCGATGCCGATGGCAAGCATCGCGTTCCTCACGGCATCGGGGCTGATCCCCCGCCTTGCAAGCGCCCGCATGGTGCCGAGCCGGATGTCGTCCCAGCCGGTATAGGTGCCGTCATTGATCCCAAGGCGCATCTGGGAGGTGGAGAGGACAACACCTTCGATCCCCATCCGCCCATAGTGCCGGTACACCGGCACCTGCCAGCCCAGGTGATCGTAGATGTACTTCTGCCGCCGGGTGTTGGCAATATGGTCCTTGCCCCGGATAACATGGGTGACCCCGAGCAGGTGGTCATCGGCAACCACCGAGAAGTTCATGAGGGGATAGACGTGCGCCTTCACCTTCGGGTGGGGCGGAAAATCGAGGATCCGGAATGCCGGGAAGTCCCGCATGGCCGGGTCGGGATGGGAGAGATCGGTCTTGATCCGGACCGAGGCTTCACCCTCCTTATACCCGTGGTCGAGCATCTTTGTCCACATCATGAGGTTCTTCTCAACCGGCTGGTCACGGCAGGGACAGGCGGTCTTCTTCTGTTTTAACTCCTTGAAGTGCTCGTTGTCGCAG
>DUHF01000290.1:4829-10727 GCA_013331015.1 Methanoregula sp. | reverse complement strand
GGTATGCTCCGGCACTGGTACCGATTAGATCGGCCGGCCTCTTTGGGGGGTGCGTCTTGTTTATGAAAAGGAATCTGCCATTCCTGTCCAGAACCGAGATGATAACCGGCGCACGGGTGATGATCGCCCGCCACTTCTCTTCGGTCCTGGCAAGTTCCTCCTGGGCTGACTTGAGGTAGGTGATATCGTACANNTATGCGCGATGTCCCGTTGTTTTGTACAGATGTTGTGGAGTATGCCGTGGAGCCAGCGGGTATGCCCGTCTTTCCTGATGATCCGGAAGACCGAATCGACCCTGTACCCCGGCTGGGTTGCAAGGCGCTGCATATCGTCAAGGAAACGGTGTTTCTCGTCCGGGTGGATGATCCCCTGAAGGGAGATATAATCGGAGAGAAACTCCGAACGGGGATAGCCGGTCGTCTCCTCAACGGTTCCTTCCAGCAGGAAAAACCGGCCGGACGGGTTAATCTGGAAGGCAATACCATCGAAGTCCTGGAGGAATTTTGAAAATTTTTCTTCAGACCGGGCGAGTCTCTTCCTGATCTTCCGGTTCTCGACAGCCTGTTCGATCTTGTGTGCGAGTTCGGCATACTGGGAGCGGGCATCGTCTCCTTTCTGGACATAGAAGTCCACCCCGTTCTCAAAGGCCTCGATGACAATTTCCTCTCTCCCCTTTCCGGTGAAGATGATGAATGGCATCGCATCGTTCTCGTTCCTGATGATCCTCAGCAGGTCAAGACCGGTGATGTCCTCCATCTGGTAATCGGCAACAACGATGTCAAACGGGGATGTGCGGATCTGTTCCAATGCATCTTTTCCCGATAAAGCACAGGTGACCGTGAACGAACCCTGCTTCTCAAGGATCCTCTTGGTTGTATCAAGGATTGTCGGTTCGTCATCAACATACAGGATCCTTATCATAAGTGACACCCGAACAGAGTGGTTCGTGAAGAATAATTCCGGCCGGAATATTATAAAGTGTCCGGAAAAAGCGTGACCTTATACCAAAAAAAAGGATATTCAGGAGCGGTTCTTCTCAATCTTCTCTGTTGCAAGTTTCTCGATTGCCACGGTATCAACTCCCGGTGACAGGACAAGTTTTCCGGAACGGACTGCCGCGTCAACGAATGCCCTGCCGGTGGGTGTCCGCACGATGAGCGTGGTCGAGCCCTTCGGGCTCCCGACCGAACCAGCCGAGATGTCAGCAAAGAGAGCCGTCAGATCGGTGCAGTGATGACACCCGGGCCGGATACAGGACTCCAGTTCCCTGAGCGGGAGATTTGTCGTGCTTCCATCGTGCCTGGTGATCACGAGTTTACCCTTTACGTCCATCTTTCTGATCTCGTGAGGTTCAGTTGCATAGTCCCTGCGGAGTTTTTCGGTGAGCAGGGAATAGTCAAAGCTCTCGGTACAGAAGAGGCCGATGATGAGCCGGATCGCCCCTGCGTACGGCACGAGAAGGTCGTTGTCACCTGTTCGGATCCGTGCAAGGGCCTGCACTGCACACGGGAGGCCGGTTACTGCGATCTTTTTATATTTCCGTACAATGACCGCTTCTTTGAGCGCAGCCAGGAGCGGTACCCACCAGCTGTACCGGCTGCCGGCCTGCATCACGAGCGTTTCGGAATCGGTGATGATGACTGACGATGGTTTCAGGGTGAACCGGTCCATGGTTACGGAAACCACGCAATCGATGAGCCCTTCGTCAAGGGCGCTCGCCAGGATGGCGGTGACGGCTCCGCCGCTCTGTTTGTGCGGGATATCGAATGCTGCCGATGCAGAGGAAAGATCAAGGTACTGTCCGATTGTGTCGGCCGGCTTGGGGGATGTCCGGGGACATACTGCATAACATGCCCCGCACGGAACGCTGTCGGTTTCCTGCTTGCAGTACCCGGTACTGACGGGGCTTATGCCCGATGTACCTTCGCTAAAGGAGAGCGCATCGGCCGGACAGACCGCGACACATGCGCCGCAGCCGGAACAGGTGCCGGCATCCCAGACCTCGCTTTTCAGATCCAGATAAGTTTTCTTTGCCATGGTTCACTCCCAGGTATACTTGTTTGCAAACGGTCGTGCATGGGCAGCGGTGATCCGTGAATAATCCGCTGCCAGCAGGGGTTCTTTATCGATAGTGAACACCCGTGCAAAATCCTCGATTACCGGCAGGATCTCTGCCCTCTGTTCGCTGGTGAGCGGCTCTTGTTTTGCACCCGTGCCAAGATACCTCTCTTCAACCTCTCCGCGTACGATGATCTCACCCCCATGGATGCCGCTGCCGACTCCGCGTTCGCTCACCGGGGCCGCATCGTTGAGCCCGAGGACTATCAGGAGTCCTCCTGCCATGTACTCCCCAAGGAATGCCTGGGCCGATCCTCCGACAACAAGGATTGGTCGTTTTCCCTTGTACTGCTTCATGTGGATCCCGCCACGGTACCCGATATTGTCCCGCACATAGATGCGGCCGCCTCTCATGCTGTGGGCGACCGCATCGCCGGCGCTTCCGTGGATGATGACCGCCCCCTTGTCCATGGTATTGCCCGGGGCATGGTCGGCATTGCCGTGGACGATGATGGTAGGCCCGCTCATGAACATGGCAAGATCGCCACCGGGGACGCCGTTGATGGTGATGGTGACATCGTCGCCCCGCAGCCCGTCTCCGATGAAGCGCTGGCCGAGGATGTTGTCGAGGATGATCTCCTTTCCCCCCCGCGCGACGATGGTGCGGATCTGCTCGTTGAGCTGGGTGTAGTGGATGTCTTTTGCATTGATGTGAACTGCACCCATGTTATGCACCCACCGTCTTCACATCAAGGACCTCCAGGAGTCCCTCGTCCAGCATGTAGCCCCGGAGCCGGTCGCGGTTGCCCCGAAGGCTCTCGATGCTGTTGATGCCGGCCGCACCCATGAGTTCAGCCAGTTCAAGTGTCCAGCCATGGATGAGGTTCTCAACCTGCACGGCATTGGTCTCCGGGTCAAGGCGCTGCACCAGTTCCGGTTTCTGCGTTGCAATGCCCCAGGCGCAGGTGCCCTTGTAGCAGGTGCCGCAGACCCGGCACCCCATAGCGACGAGTGCCGAAGTCCCGATATACACGGCATCGGCACCAAGACAGATGATCTTTGCCACATCGGCACTCTCCCGGATGCCGCCGCTTGCAATGATGGAGACCTCATTTCTGATCCCCTGGTCGCGGAGTTTTGCGTCAACGCTCGCAACGGCTGCTTCGACCGGGATGCCCACATGATCGCGGAAGACCCGGGGCGTTGCGCCACTTCCCCCGCGGAACCCGTCAACAACCACGGCATCCGCCCCGGACCGGGCGATGCCTGCCGCAATCGCTGCGGAATTGTGGACCGCGGCGATCTTGACAAAGACCGGCTTCTTCCATTCGGTTGCCTCCTTGAGACTGCGGACGAGCTGCTTTAAGTCCTCGATGCTGTAGATGTCGTGGTGCGGTGCGGGGCTGATGGCGTCGCTCCCTTCCGGGATCATGCGGGTGCAGGAGATGTCGGTGCAGACCTTGTCGCCCGGAAGGTGACCCCCGATCCCCGGCTTTGCACCCTGGCCTATCTTTATCTCGATTGCAGCGCCGCGTTCAAGGTAATTGATATCAACGCCGAACCGTCCGGACGCGACCTGCACGATCATGTGGTCCTGGTACGGGTAGAGCGACTCATGGAGACCTCCCTCCCCGGTGCCCATGAAAGTACCGATACGGCTCACGGCTTTTGCAAGAGCGGTCTGCGCATTGAGGCTGATCGCACCATAACTCATGTGGCCTATCATGATCGGTGTCTCGATCTGGAGGTTGGGGGTCAGTTTTGTCCTGAGTTCGACCTCACCGTCCGGTAACGGGCGGAGGCTGAGCGAGGCTGGCTTCTTGCCAAGGTAGGTGCGCAGTTCCATGGGCTCGCGCAGCGGGTCGATGCTCGGGTTGGTGACCTGACAGGCGTCCAGCACCAGCTGATCGAAGATGATCGGATAGGGTTTGGCGTTTCCCATCCCGGACAGGATGATCCGTCCGGTCCGTGCCTGGTTGAAGATTGCTTCGCGGACCTCGCGTGTCCAGACCGGGTGGCTCCGGTAATCACCCGGCTGCTCCTCGATCTCGATCGCATCGCGCGGGCAGAAGGCGATGCAGCGGTGACAGGCCGCGCAGTTACGTGAATTGATACGGATGCTGTCGCCTTCCTTGCGGAACACACCGTACGAGCAGTTCTCGACACAGCGCCCGCAGTTCATACACCGTTCCGGATCGATGGTGACCCGGAATTTCAGTGGCGTACTGCCGATGCTCATGCGTACAACCTCCCGATGACCGGCTCACCGGCTTTTGGCATGAAGATGTTCCCGACATCCTTGTCGACGCGCCGGATGGCGGCCTCCTCGCTCGATATGAAAAGCCGGTCGCCGCTCTCTCCGACAACCAGCGGACGGAGCTTGATGCGGTCGGTGAACCCGACCAGCGTATTCTCGTTCGCAATACAGATGGCAAACGGCCCGTTCATCATCGCCGATCCGTACGTGAGCCGGATCGCCCGGTTGAGTTCCTGCTCCTTTGCCGGCATCCGGTCGATATCCTCCCAGAAAGGCGGTGCAAAGGCTCGGACCGCTATCTTTTCTGAGAGGCCGTGCTTACGGACGAGAAGGTCGACAAGGTAGGCGACCACTTCGGTATCCGTGTACATCGTGCACTTATATCCGAAACTCTCGATGTAGCGGCGGTTGGTCCCATACGAGGTGATCTCCCCGTTATGGACAACACTCCAGTCAAGGAGGTTGAACGGATGCGCCCCGCCCCACCACCCGGCCGTGTTCGTGGGGTACCGGTTGTGGGCAAGCCAGAGGTATCCTTTATAGTCCTGGATGCGGTAGAAATTTGCAACATCCTCCGGCCAGCCGGCAGCCTTGAAGACCCCCAGATTTTTCCCGGAAGAGAAGATGAGTGCACCGTTGCGCTCGCTGTTCACCTTCATGACCAGGTGAGTGATGATATCCTCTTCGGGTGTGGTGCTCTTGGGCATCAGGGTGGGGTCGGGCCTGAAGAAGTACCGCCATGGCGTATGGACCTTGCGGAGATTCGGCTGCTCGCAGGTCTTGATCTGCTCGTCATGGACAATGGTGCCCCATTTTTCAAGCAGGTCTTCAAGCGGCACTTTGTGTTCCCGGATGTGGTCAAAGAAGACGTGGAGCGCGTAGTATTCCTTGTACTCCGGGTAAATCCCGTATGCCACGTATCCCGCGCCCTCTCCGCTGCCCCGCTCGTTCATGGAAGCGAGCGCCTCTTTTATTTTGGTGCCGTCCATGAGCTGGCGGCGCCGGTCAATTACACCAATAATACCACACATATTATCACAATGGAAATTGATCCAGTACTGTTGAGCATCGATTCACGATCCTATGAACGTTTGTTCAATTGCATACCATCATTGGTTCAATAGGTATTTATACTGGTGGGTGGAACATGTCTTCCAATATGTCAGCGGACGTATCGAAATTACTGAAAAAGATTGAGGCGGACAAAGTCAAATTCATCCGTCTGCAGTTCACGGACATCCAGGGACTTCCCAAAAACGTGTCAATCCCGGTTGTCCAGGCAGAGAAAGCATTGACTGAGGGTATCTGGTTCGATGGGTCTTCCATTGAGGGCTTTGCACGGATCGAAGAGTCCGATATGCTGCTCAAACCGGACCCGGCTACCTATTCAATCCTCCCATGGAGGCCTGAGGAAGGAAAGGTTGCGCGGTTCATCTGCGACATCCAGTCCTATGGCAACAAGCCGTTTGAAGGGGACCCCCGCTTCGTGCTGCGCAAGACCATAGCCGAAGCAGCGAAGATGGGCTACACCTTCAACACGGGTCCGGAACTCGAATTCTTCCTCTTCAGGATGATCGATGGGA
>DUHF01000290.1:0-4687 GCA_013331015.1 Methanoregula sp. | reverse complement strand
GCAGACCGGGTTATCACCTTCAAGTTTGCAACCAAGTCAATTGCACTGGAGTACGGGCTTCATGCTTCCTTTATGGCAAAACCGATTGGGGGTATCAACGGCAGCGGTATGCACACCCATGGGTCGCTTTCAAAGAACGGCAAGAATGCGTTCTACGATGCAAATGCGGAGCTGCAGCTTTCCGATACCGCGATATACTATATCGGGGGTATCCTGAAACACGCAAAAGCTATCACCCGGCTTGCAAACCCGACCATCAACTCGTACAAGCGCCTGGTGCCCGGTTATGAAGCACCCTGTTATATTTCCTGGAGTGCTGCAAACCGCTCGGCTCTTGTCCGTGTCCCGGCCGCCCGGGGCAACAGTACCCGTGCCGAGTTCCGCAGCCCCGACCCGATGTGCAATCCCTACCTGACATTTGCCTGTATGCTTGCAGCAGGGCTTGACGGCATCAAGAATAAGATTATGCCACCTGAGCAGACGAATTCAAACATCTATCATATGGATGCGAAGGCAAGGAAGAAACTCCGGATCGATATGTTACCGGGGAACCTCATGGAGTCAAATGCGGCGCTGCTCAAGGATGATATCCTTTGCAAGACGCTGGGTGAGCACGTTGTCACGAACCTCTCCCGCATTGCTGAGATGGAAACCGATTCGTTCCGGCTTGCAGTCCACCCATGGGAACTTGATCGCTACCTGGCAAATTACTAAAAAAACTGGTGAAAATACGGATTAGCACAGGTTGCGGGAAATTCTCTCTGGTCAGGGATCCGGGATGACGGCTTGCTGTCTTATCCCACAATCCGTTTTTTAATAATTCCCATCCCGATGGCCGTCAGGAGGTCAGATTGGTAACCTGTTGGTTTTGCCAGCGATAACGGTGATAATTCTGTCTGGGAACTGGAAGTATCAAAATGCATGATCGGGTAAGTACCGGAATTTCGGGTTTCGACCGGGTGATCGATTGTCTCCGGCTCGGTGACAATGTTGTCTGGCAGGTGGACTCGATCTCGGATTATCGGAAGGTTGTTGAGCCCTATGTTGCACAAGCTCTCCTTGACGGCAGGAACCTGGTATATGTGCGCTTTGGAAGCCATGACGCTCTTCTTGAGCAAAGATCTGGAATCCATGTCTATCGCGTCGACCCGACTCAGGGATTCGAACACTTTGCAACTGAAGTGCACAATCTTGTGGAGCGTGAGGGAAAGAAGGCCTTCTATGTCTTCGACAGCTTAACCGATCTGCTCCAGTACTGGTACTCAGATCTGATGATTGGTAACTTCTTCATGGTCAGTTGCCCCTTCCTGTACGAACTCGACACGATCGCCTACTTCGCTATCCTGCGCAATGCCCATACTTACGGGACCATTGCAAACATCCGGGAGACAACCCAGCTCCTCCTTGACCTCTATCTGGTCAATGACCGGATTTATATTCACCCGCTCAAAGTCTGGCAGCGATACTCGCCCACGATGTTCTTCCCGCACCTTATCCGCGGGGACGAGGCGGTCTGCATCACGGCTAGCTCCGAGGTTGCTGAGTTGTTCTCCAGCGTCGAGCGGAAGGGTGAGAGGCCCGATTACTGGATAGTCGCGTTCGACCGGGCCCATGATGCCCTGGCACTTCCGGTTGAGGAGCAGGAGCCGGTCAAGAGAGCGTTGATGAATATCCTGATTGGCCGGCCATCCCGGATGTTCGATCTCTGCGCACGGTACTTCACCCTTGCTGATATCCTTGTGATAGCTTCCCGGGAGGTCGGCACCGGTTACATTGGCGGGAAGAGTGTCGGCATGCTGCTTGCGCGAAAGATCCTGGAGCGGGACGGGGGCGAGCACTTTTCGCCCGTTCTTGAACCTCACGACTCGTTCTATCTGGGATCCGATATCTTCTACACCTACATTGTGCAGAACGGGTGGTGGCGTCTCCGGACGAAACAGAAGACCCGCGAAGGATACTATACCTTCGCACCCGAACTACGGGAGAAACTCCTGCATGGCGATTTCCCGCATAATATCCGCGAGCAGTTCATGCAGATGCTGGAGTACTTCGGCCAGTCGCCCATCATCGTGCGTTCCAGTTCCCTCCTTGAGGATGACTTTGGGAACTCCTTCTCCGGGAAATACGAGAGTGTCTTCTGCGCAAACCAGGGTAGTCCTGAAGAGCGTTACGAGGCATTCGAGAATGCTGTCCGGACGGTATACGCAAGCACCATGGGCGCGGACGCGCTCGACTACCGGATGATCCGGGGCCTCGTTGACCAGGACGAGCAGATGGCAATCCTCGTCCAGCGCGTGTCCGGGGACCAGTACGGTGATGATTACTTCCCTCACGTTGCCGGGGTTGGCAACTCCTCGAACCTCTACATCTGGGACAAGAGCGTGGATATGGAAGCCGGCATGCTCCGGCTGGTCTTCGGGCTCGGCACGCGGGCCGTGGACCGGACGGTCGGAGATTATGCGCGGATTGTCTGCCTTGACGATCCGCTGCGGCTCCCGCCGATGAGTTATGGGGATGAGAAGAAGTACTCCCAACGGATGGTCGATGTCCTCTCGCTCAAGGAGAACATCTGGTGTAACCGCAGGCTCGAAGAGTTCGTTTCGTACGATCTCAAAACAGACCGGGGTCTTTTCATGAGCATCGATCTCCAGACTGCGGAGCGGCTGCGCGAGATGGGGCGCACGGATGTCAGCGCATCGTACATCCTCGATTTTAAACAACTTCTGGGAAATACCGAATTCCCCACGCTCATGAGGGATATGCTCTCCCTGATCTCGAAGGTGTATGATTATCCGGTTGACCTCGAGTTCACGGCGAATTTCCGTAATGATGGCGACTTCCGGGTAAACCTGTTGCAGTGCCGCCCGCTGCAGACGCGGGGGCTGGGCAGGTCCGTTGAGCTCCCGCACCTTGCGGACGCAAACGATTGCATCTTCTCGATGAAAGGTAACTTCATGGGTGGAAACGTCCGGATACCTCTTGATTATATCGTCTATATCAGCCCGCAGGAGTACCTGAACCTCACGGAACAGGACAAGTATGCCGTTGCCCGGTACATCGGGGTTTTGAATACCGCACTCCGGGGAAAGAATGTCATGCTGCTCGGGCCCGGCAGGTGGGGGACCACGACACCGATGCTGGGGGTGCCGGTACGGTTCGCGGAGATCAGCCACATGGCTATCATTGGCGAGATGGCATCGAAAGACGCCGGGTTCATGCCGGAATTATCCTACGGCAGCCACTTCTTCCAGGACATTGTCGAGTCCGGGATCTTCTACGTGGCGATCTTTGATGGGGAGAAGGATGTCGTATTCAATGCCGCTCGAATTCTTGGCGAGCCCAATATGCTCGAAGAGATAGCCCCGGGTGGCAACCGGTTTTCCGGTGTCATCCATGTAGTTGCGGCATCCGGGACCGAAGTCTATTCAGATGTTGTTTCGCAGACTGTTCTGTGCAGGTGATGCCTCGCACCGGTCGGATCTTCGGGTAAAACTCCTGAACTATCGCGTGGGTTGGTGTGGTTCTGGTCAAATCCGGCCGGGAGTGGATCCCTGGTTTTTTCCTGTATTCTTGAGGCTCTCAAGGCTCCCTCCGGGTATGAGTCATTTCTGCTGTTCAGTTTTCTTGCTATCTCCACTCTGTATGGTAACGTACCTCAATACTATCATAACAATTAATTTTAAATATCTAGGAAAGCAACTTCCTACTAATAAAAAGAAACGAAAGGTACTTGGTAGCAGATCCATTACAACCGTGAGCTCAAATCCCCCGGATTTATCATCCGGCATTTTAGTTCATGAGAGCGTGTGGATCATAATCCGGTCTTCCGGATTTGCAGGAAGGGTTCGCACAAAGAACAATGCAAATCAGATAACGAGGTGAGAAGAATGGCATTAGATTCTGGAGCAACAGCATGGATTCTTGCCTCAACGGCGCTTGTCATGCTTATGACGCCGGCGGTAGGATTCTTTTATGGGGGGCTTGTTCGCAGGAAAAACCTGATCTCCATGATCACCCTGTCGTTCGTAGCTTTTGCACTGGTCAGTATCCAGTGGGTAGTGATCGGGTACTCGCTTGCGTTTGGATCCGATATCGGCGGTTTCATCGGCAATCTCGAGTACCTTGGACTGAACAACGTCACCATGGGCCCCGGGCCGTTCAGCGAGGCCATCCCCGGTCTCCTGTTCATGGTCTTCCAGCTGGTCTTTGCAGGACTTACGATGGCGATCGTGACATCGGGAATCGCCGAGCGTGTCAAGTTAAGCGCGTTCATCGTCTTCGCCCTGCTCTGGACAACCCTCGTCTACGACCCCCTCGCCCACTGGGTGTGGGGCGGCGGCTGGGCTGCACAGTTCGGCGCGCTGGACTTTGCCGGCGGCACGGTCGTGCATATCAGCAGCGGGTTCGCCGCGCTTGCGCTCGCCATCGTGATCGGGAAACGTGCTGGCTTTGGGCAGTATGTCATGGAGCCCAACAACATCCCGCTGACCATTCTCGGCGCCGGGCTGCTCTGGTTCGGCTGGTTCGGGTTCAACGCGGGCAGCGCGATTGCAGCAGATGGCCTGGCGGCAAATGCCTTTGTCACGACCAACATCGCGGCAGCGGCAGGTGCGCTGGCATGGATGTTTGCAAGCTGGGTCAAAGGCCGGCCCAGTTCGCTTGGCTTTGTCAGCGGTGCGATTGCAGG